>NZ_PCZF01000024.1:0-31386 GCF_002554115.1 Lactobacillus sp. UMNPBX4 | reverse complement strand
CCTGGTGCAATTCGCTACCAAGAAAAATATTGGCATATCATACACCAGATGAAATTTTTGAAAGAGAATTGGATCAGATCTATCAAGCAGCTTAAGTGTTCAATTTATTATTGCAATTTACGATCAAAAAAGAAAAGACTTAATGCTAGAAATAAAAAAAGACTTTAGTAAAATTTCTGATAGAACTATAACGTCAACTAAATTTTAAGCTAAAAGTTTATATTTGATCTGATATAATAATTAAGAATCTAATTTTAAGATTGTTGTTAAAACAATTTTTAAAATTATGGTCGCATTTATATGAGTGCGTGGATTGAAATCAATATATGCTTTCTGTTATTCCTTTTAAAGCTAATTGTAGGCTAATCAGAAAGGTTAATATTTAAAGGCTCCATAAAAGTGGAGCTTTTTTCTTTTACATTAAACTTCCTATTAAAAGATTACCCTTGAAACTGGTAAAATAGATAAGTAAGTATAGAGAACAATTTTTATAAAAGGGGAATAAAATGGCAGATAAAAAATTACTTCTAATCGATGGTAACTCTGTAGCTTTCAGAGCCTTTTACGCTCTTTATCGTCAACTAGAATCTTTCAAGAGTCCGGACGGCCTGCACACTAATGCCATTTACGCTTTTAAGAACATGCTCGATGTCCTTTTAAAAGACGTTGATCCAACCCACGTATTGGTAGCTTTTGATGCAGGAAAAGTCACTTTTAGAACAAAAATGTATGGTGAATACAAAGGCGGACGTGCGAAAACTCCAGAGGAGTTACTTGAACAAATGCCTTATATTCAAGAAATGCTGCATGATTTAGGCATTAAAACTTATGAATTAAAGAATTACGAAGCAGACGACATCATTGGTACTTTTGCTGCGAAGGGTGAAAAGGCCGGGTTCACAACCACGATCGTAACTGGTGACCGCGACTTGACCCAACTTGCGTCCGACAAGACGACTGTCGAAGTAACTAAATCTGGTGTTTCTCAACTTGAAGCTTATACACCAGAACATATGAAGGAAGTTAATGGGGTAACTCCAACCGAATTCATCGACATGAAGGCCTTAATGGGTGATAACTCTGATAACTACCCAGGTGTCGAAGGTATTGGTCCTAAGACAGCTTCTAATTTAATTCAAGAATATGGTTCAGTAGAAAATCTTTACGATCATATTGATGAAATGAAGAAATCTAAGCGTAAGGAACGTTTAATTCATGATAAAGACAAGGCTTTTTTAGCTAAAAAGCTTGCCACTATTGACCGTGATTCACCAGTTACACTCGATATTGATGATGTAAAACGTCAACCAGTTGATTATGAGAAACTGCGTCAATTCTACGAAAAGATGAACTTCCGCAAGTTTTTGGCAGAACTTAATGCTTCAGGTGCTGGTCAAGGTAGTGCAGATGTTGAAAAAGTTGAATACACCGTTTTAAATGATGACAATGTTAAAGATGTCAAAGCTACTGAAAAAGACACTGTTGAATTTTATCTAGAAATGCTCGGTGCTAACTATCACTTAGCTCCTTTTGTTGGCTTCAGCTTGAAGATTAACGACAAGATCTACGTTTCAAGAGATGTTGAATTGCTTGAAGAAGATAATATCAAGCACATCTTAGAAGACGAAAAGATTAAGAAGAATGTCTTTGACCTAAAGAAAACAATGGTTGCTGCACATCGTTTGGGCATGCACACTCACGGTCTTGATTACGACATGCTTTTGGCATCCTACTTGATCAATAATGAAAACAACTCTAATGATCTTGGTGAAATTGCCCATCTTTATGGGGATTATTCCGTTAAGACCGACCTTGAAGTCTACGGCAAAGGTAAGAGTGAACATGTTCCCGATGATGACGATGAATTGTTCAACCACTTAGCTTCCAAGGTCAACGCCATTGAAAAGCTTAAGCCGGAGCTTCTTAAAAAGCTTAAAGAACACGAACAGGATGCTTTGTTTGACACAATCGAAATCCCAACTGCTCGTGTTTTAGCCAGAATGGAAATGAACGGGATGAAGGTTGAAGCCAGCACTTTGCTTCAGTTGCAAAATGAATTTGCCATTAAGTTGAAAGAGCTTGAAGACAAGATTTACAGTCAAGCTGGTGAAAAGTTCAATTTGAATTCACCTAAGCAATTAGGTCACATTTTGTTTGAAAAGCTTGGTTTACCACCAATCAAGAAGACCAAGACTGGTTACTCAACTTCAGTTGAAGTGCTTGATCAATTGAAGACACAAAGTCCAATCGTTAGTGAAATTTTGGATTACCGTCAAATTGCCAAGATTCAATCTACCTATGTAAAGGGGCTGCTTGACGTTATCCAACCAGATGGTCGTGTACATACACGTTACTTGCAAACTTTGACTGCAACTGGTCGACTTTCCAGTGTGGATCCTAACTTGCAGAACATCCCTACCCGTACCGAAGAGGGTAAGCAAATCAGAAAAGCTTTCGTGCCAAGTGAACCAGACGGCTACATTTTCTCTTGCGACTACTCACAAGTTGAACTTCGTGTTTTAGCTCACGTTTCGGGCGATCAAAACATGCAAGAAGCCTTCAAGACCGGTTATGATATTCACTCACATACCGCGATGAAAATTTTCCACTTGGATTCACCAGATCAAGTAACGCCACTGATGCGTCGTCACGCTAAGGCTGTTAACTTCGGTATCGTTTATGGTATTTCCGATTATGGTTTGTCCAAGAATTTAGGTATTTCTAGAAAACGTGCTCAAGAATTTATCGACAACTACTTCGAACAATATCCTCAAATCAAGGATTACATGAATAAAGCAGTACAAGAAGCACGTGACAAGGGCTATGCCGAAACAATCATGCACCGTCGCAGATACTTGCCAGATATTCATGCTAAGAAATACACCGTTCGTGCCTTTGCTGAAAGAACTGCTATTAATTCACCAATTCAAGGTTCAGCTGCCGATATTATTAAAATTGCAATGATTAACATGCAAAAGAAGTTAGATGAACTACATTTGAAGACTAAAATGGTAGTGCAGGTACACGATGAATTGATTTTTGATGTACCAAAAGATGAGCTAGAAACAATTAAAAAGATTGTGCCTGAAGTAATGCAATCAGCTGTTAAGTTGGACGTGCCATTGATTGCTGATTCTGGCTGGGGACACAATTGGTATGATGCAAAGTAGGTGATAAAATGCCTGAAATGCCTGAAGTTGAAACAGTTCGAAGAACACTGCTTCCTTTAGTTAAGGGAAAAACTATTAAAAAAGTGATTTTGTGGTATCCAAAAATTGTGGCGACTGATCATGAAAAATTTTTATCTGAATTGCCTGGTAAAAAGATTATCGATATTGATCGCTACGCCAAGTATTTGCTTATTCGCTTGAGTGATAATTTAACGATTGTTTCTCATTTGCGAATGGAAGGAAAGTATCATTTAACTGCGTCTGATGCGCCTAAGGATAAACACGATCACGTTGAGTTTGTTTTTACTGATGGAACAGCGTTGCGGTATAATGATGTGCGCAAATTTGGGCGGATGCAGCTAATTTTAACTGGCACCGAAAGACAAACTACAGGGATTGGTAAGCTTGGAGTAGAACCAAATAGTTCTAAATTTACTTCAGAATATTTAATCAATGGCTTAAAGCGTAAGAAGAAAAATATCAAAAACACTTTGCTTGATCAATCAGTAGTAGCTGGTCTAGGTAATATTTATGTTGATGAGGTTCTTTGGCGAACCAAGATTCATCCTTTAAGTCAGGCCAATAAAATTCCTGTAGAAAAAGTATCTGAATTACATGATCAGATTAATAAGATTATTGCCGAAGCAATTAAGCTGCAAGGTACTACGGTTCATTCCTTTTTGAATGCGAATGGACAAGTTGGTGGCTTTCAAAGTAAATTGCAAGTTTACGGTCATGTAGGTGAGCCCTGCCCAGTTTGTGGTACTAAATTTGAAAAAATTAAGGTTAATGGTCGGGGAACCACTTTTTGTCCTCATTGTCAGGTGATTTATAAATGAGTTATGTCTTAGCATTAACAGGTGGAATTGCCACCGGTAAAAGTACTGCTGATGATTTTTTTAAAAAGAAAAACATTCCGATTATTGACTGTGATCAAATTGCCCACGAACTGATGAAACCCGGCAATGCATCTTGGCAAGCGATTAAAGATCATTTTGGGGTAGAATATTTAAATTCAGACCAAACAATAAATCGTAAAAAATTAGGGCAATTAGTTTTTAGTAATAAAAGAGCCTTGTCTGAATTAAATCAGTTGACGCATCCGTTAATTTTCGATAAAACAGTAGCAAAGATAAAAGAATATCAGAATTTTGCTCTTGTTATTTTAGATGCACCAGTGTATTTTGAAGCGGGATTGGATAAAAAACATGTAGCTAATGGAGTTTTAGTGATTACCCTTCCTGAGCAAATACAGATTGAACGTTTAAAAAAGCGTAATAATCTATCTGACGAGGAAGCAAGAATGCGGATTAATAGTCAGATGCCATTAGCTGAAAAAGAAAAAATGGCCGATTTTGTAGTGGCAAATACTGGTACAATAAAAGAATTAGAAAATAAACTAGAACAGATATTAATTAAGATCAAAGAAGAGGGATAGCTATGGAATGTCCAAATTGTCATCAAAATGCCTCCCGCGTTATTGATTCACGTCCTAGTGATGAAAACCGTGCAATCAGACGACGCAGAGAGTGTGAAAATTGTGGTTTTCGTTTTACAACTTTTGAAAGAGTAGAAACAACTCCGTTACTTGTAATTAAAAATGACGGTACGCGTGAACCATTTAATCGCAAGAAAATCTTGCATGGTGTAATGGCTGCAGGACAGAAACGACCAATTAGCAGTGAGCAATTTGAGCAATTGGTTGATCATGTTGAAAATAAAGTAAGAAAGCAAGGCATTAGTGAAATTTCATCTAAGAAGATTGGTCAATACGTTATGGATGAATTGGCTGATCTTGATGATGTGGCTTACATTCGTTTTGCATCTATTTATCGTGAATTTAAAGATATGTCTAGCTTCATGAAGACTATGGAAGACATGATGGCTAAGAAAGGTAAGGGCAATTAGTCATGTTTGAGACGTCTGATCCCAAACATCTTTATTATGTAGCCAATCGTGTGAAGCTTTTTCCCGAAGATGAAAAAGTTTTAATCAAATTATATCAACCGTTAGTAGGTGCAGTAGCAGTAGCGCTATATCAGACTTTGATTCAAAATTATGATCCGTATGGCATAATTTCCGACTCGAAGGGGATATATTCATTGCAAGAGCAATTGGATTGCAGCTTGAAACAATTATTTGATTCATTGCATAAATTAGAGGCTGTGGGATTAGTCCAAACACTTTTGTCTGATAATGTATTCAATAATGTTTTAGTTTTTAAATTGCTGCAAGTTCCAGCTGCAGACAAATTTTTTGCGACGCCACTTTTAGCTAGTTTATTAAAAGAAAAGGTTGGTGTATCAACCTTTCATGATTTAAGTCATGCTTTTGCTCAAGAAGCAAAATTAAGGGAAAAACCTATTAAAAATGCTAAAGACGTGTCAGCAAACTTTTTTGATGTTTTTCGTTTACCTGGGGATGAAGCAATCACTCCGTCTAGTGATGTGGTTCAAGCCGCACAAGAAAATAAGATTCATGAAGTTGAAACTGCCAAGGTGAATGATCACGATAGTATTGATTGGGATTTTATCAAGCAGGAGTATAATCGCTATCAAATTCCAGCTAGTGAAATTGACCTTAATAAAGATCAAATTCGTGGTTTAATCCAAACGTATGGCTTATCAGAAAAAGAATTTGTAGATGAAAGCTTGCCATGTCTTCATGGCTCATATAGCTTAAATATGCATGACATTAGCAATACTTTAGCGGAAAATTATAAGAGGGCTAATACTAGAGAAAATGTACAAAAGCAGTTAAATGAAGGGCAAAAAAAGGCATTAGCTGTGATTAAAGATATGGATGACCATGATAAAAAGCTGTTAAAAGCAGCTAATGAGAGTTCACCCGCTGAATTTTTGTATAAAATAAAAACGCAAAAAGGCGGTATAACTAGTGCCAATGAGAAGCAGATTATTAATAATTTGCACACCCAGTATGGGTTGCCTGAAGACTTAATCAACATTTTGACCTATACATGTCTTACTTATGACACAGTAGTTAGTTCTAATTTGGCTTATAAGATTGCCAATGACTGGCTGCAACATGGCGTAGCTACAGCCGTACAGGCTTTGCAATATGTGAAAAAGCGGCGCAATAGCTTTGGTAAGAAAAAATCTGTTCGAACTTATCAAAAGCGAGTCGAAAAAGGCACTGATTGGAGTAAGAAAAAGGCTGATAGGGATGCTGGCATTTCTACCGAGCAATTGAAGAATTTATTTAAGGATTTAAATAATAAATAGGATTCAAAGATAATTGGAAGTAGGTGAAAAAATGGAGCCAATTGGCAATGTAATTAAAAAGATTGTAAAAGAGCGTAATCTGGGTGATGAACAATCTTTGATAGAACAAGCCTTGCGTGATCCTGATGTGCAGTCATTTATTCATGCAAATGCAGATAAAATTGATCAAAAGATGATTCGAAATAGTATATCTAACTTGTATGAGTATTATTCTCAAAAACATACTGCGAGTAAGGTGATGGCAGGGTATGCTCCCCAATTATTTTTGAATGGTAAAGTAATTGATATTCGGTATGTGCCAACTAAGGCAAAATTAGCTCAAGATCGCAAGCAAGCTGCCGAGCGAAGATTACAACTAATCGATGTTCCGACTCGTCTTCATGATGTGAGTTTGAGTGAAATTGATGTAAATGATGATCGTAAACAAGTTTTAACTTTGATCTACGACTTTTTAAGAAAATATAAGCAAAATCCGCATATTCAGGGACTATATTTGTCAGGTGATTTTGGTGTTGGTAAGACATATATTTTAGCGGGATTAGCTAATTATGTGGTCACGAACATGAATAAAAATGTTGTGTTCTTGCATGTGCCAACTTTTATAGCCGGATTAGCAAGTCATTTTGACGACAATAGTTTGCAAAGTGAAATTCGCCGTTTGTCTGAATGTGATTTATTGATTTTAGATGATATTGGTGCTGAGAGTCTCAGTCAATGGTCACGAGATGACGTATTGGGTGTAATTTTACAAGCTCGGATGGATAATGTTTTACCAACATTTTTCTCATCTAATCTTGACATGGAAGCATTAGAATCTCATTTTGAAGAAACACGTAATGCGACTGATCCAGTAAAGGCTAGGAGACTTATGCAGCGAGTACGTTTTTTAGCTAAAGAAGTTGTGGTTTCTGGACCCGATCGAAGAAATTCTTTGCATTAATTTTAAAAAAGGTCTTGCATCTAAAAGTTTCGTGCGTATAATGAGAGTTAATTAAGCGAGACATGATAGCTTTCGATTCAGAGAGAAGAACCTTGTTCTGGAAGTTCTTCATTAGAAAGTTACCCCAATCGCTTATTCCCAAAGTTATTAATATTAGGTTGGATGCCTTTATCAATCCGTAAAGAGGTTAGATTACGCTAACCTGAATTTTGGGTGGAACCACGCTAATTAACGTCCCAGTGCATTCTCGCACTGGGACTTTTTTTATTATATTTTTTCTGGAGGAAAATATGAGTTTTTCAATCACTTTGCCTGATGGCTCAAAGAAAGATTTTGAAGAAAGTTTAACTATTGCTGACGTAGCTCACAACATTGCAACTTCACTTGGTAAAGCTGCTGTTGCTGGTAAGGTTAATGGTGAAATTAAGCCACTTGACTTCAAGCTTGATAGTGATAGCGAAGTTGCTATTATTACTGATAAAGATGAAGAGGGCTTAGACGTTTTACGTGCTACTGCTGCTTTTGTATTTGAAGCTGTAGCTAAGCGTGAATATCCTGAACTTCGTTTAGGTGAACATGTTGCCGATGAAGGTGGTTTCTACGTTGACACCGATAAAGATGACCAAATTAAAGTTGGTGAATTACCAAAGCTTGAAAAAGCTATGCAAAAGGTAATTAAGAACGGTGAAAAGATTGAACACGTTCAAATTGCTAAATCAGAACTTGAAGACCTTTACAAGAATGATAAGTTCAAGAGCGAACTTCTTGCTAAGGTTGAAGGCGATACTGTTGATGCTTACAAGCTTGGCGATTTTGTTGACTTTGGTTTTGATGCTTTACTTCCAAACACTGGCAAGATTAAGCAATTTAAGTTATTGTCAGTAGCTGGTGCTTACTGGTTAGGTAAGTCATCAAACCCAATGCTTCAAAGAATCTTTGGTACTGCATTCTTTAAGGAAGCTGATTTAAAGGCTGATCTTAAGCGCCGTCAAGAAATTAAGGAACGTGACCACAGAACTATCGGTCGTGACCTTGACCTCTTCTTCGTTGACCCTAAGGTTGGTGCAGGTCTTCCTTACTGGATGCCAAAGGGTGCTACTATTCGTCGTGTTGTTGAACGCTACATCATTGACCGTGAAGTAGCTGACGGTTACCAACACGTTTACACTCCAGTACTTATGAACCTTGATGCTTACAAGACTTCAGGTCACTGGGCACACTACCGTGATGACATGTTCCCACCAATGGACATGGGTGATGGCGAAATGCTTGAACTTCGTCCAATGAACTGTCCTTCACATATTCAAATCTTTAAGCACCACATTCGTTCATACCGTGATCTTCCACTTCGTGTTGCAGAACTTGGTATGATGCACAGATACGAAAAATCAGGTGCTTTGTCAGGTCTTCAACGTGTACGTGAAATGACTTTGAACGATGGTCACACATTCGTAGCACTTGATCAAGTTCAAACTGAATTTGCTAAGATCTTGAAGTTGATCATGGACGTATACAAGGACTTCGATATTACTGATTACTACTTCAGACTTTCATACCGTGATCCAAAGAACACTGACAAGTACTTTGCAAACGACGAAATGTGGGAAAGAAGTCAAAAGATGCTTAAAGGTGCGATGGATGACCTTGGCCTTGACTATGTTGAAGCTGAAGGTGAAGCAGCCTTTTACGGTCCTAAGCTTGATATTCAAACTAAGACTGCTTTGGGTAATGATGAAACTATGTCAACTATCCAACTTGACTTCATGCTTCCAGAAAGATTTGGTTTAACTTACGTTGGTCAAGATGGGGAAGAACACCGTCCAGTTATGATTCACCGTGGTATTGTTGGTACTATGGAAAGATTCATTGCTTACCTTACTGAAATTTACAAGGGTGCCTTCCCAACTTGGCTTGCACCAGTTCAAGCAGAAATCATTCCAGTTAACAACGAAGCTCACGGCGAATACGCTGAAAAGGTTCGTGCAGAACTTGCTAAGCGCGGCTTCAGAGTAGAAGTTGATGACAGAAACGAAAAGATGGGTTACAAGATTCGTGAATCACAAACCCAAAAGGTACCTTACACTTTGGTATTAGGTGATGAAGAAATGAAGTCAGGTAAGGTTAACGTACGTCGTTACGGTACTGACGAAGAAATTTCTAAGAGTCTTGATGACTTCATTAACGAAATTGATGCAGATGTTAAGTCATACTCAAGAGAAAATTAATTAATATAATTAAAAAATAAAATAAAAAACGTATGCTATGCTAGGTCTAATTAAGACGGCTTTATTGCATACGTTTTTTTTGTTGGTAAAACTAATGTAATTGATTTTTTACGTTTGTAATTAAGAAGTAAAAAAAATGTAATCGCCTTTAACTTTTATGAAATATTTTAATGAAATAATGAAAATAGCAGTTATATAAGGGAAGGTGATAAACGTGAAAAATAAACTCATTATATTTATGACAACTGCGCTATTTATGTTAGCTATTATTGTAATGGGTCAAAATAGAGTGGATGCTGCATCCTGGGGAGCTAAGAACTTATTTACTACGCCAAAGAAAACTCGCGGAACATGGTACTATAAGCATGAAGGCGAAATCAAGAAGCTTAAAATCACAACGCATACATTTAATAAAATCAAATTGTATAAAATGTTGAGCAGTAATAAAGCAATTAAGTGGACTAAAAAATTAGCTAAGGCTGATAAGAAATCAGGATATAAATTAGCTCAAAAGGTTGGTACTTCTCAGTATGAAGCTACTGATTTCAAATTTCATAAAACACCAGGTTTTGCTGCTAATGGCTGGCTATCTAGCGATAGAGCAGATTCAGGACACACTTATGTTGCTATAAAGAAAAAAGATAAAAGTAATAATGATAAAGTAGATGCACTGAGAGTAGGAAATGGAGCAGATAATTCATTTTTATATTATTGCTATAAGAGCAAAAAATTAGTCAAATAGGTTATAATAATTTTATTGATTATTCAATCACATTTTTATATTTTGCACTGAAATCTTAATTCAGTGCTTTTTTCATGAGGATTAGACTAAATAAGATGATAATACGCCAGCGAAAAAATTATTTAACTTCTCAATTTTTATCTAAGATTAGTGCAGATGGAACTTTGAATATTGAAAGTTTGATTGTTCTGACTTGCGCAATTTTTATTGCAAGTGTTGGATTAAATGTTAATTCAACAGCTACTATTATTGGTGCAATGTTAATTTCACCTTTGATGGGACCGCTGCTAGCAATTGGCACAGGCCTTGCTTTATATGATGTTACTTTGCTGCGTAAAGGAACGATTTCATTATTAGCAGAAATTATTATTAGTTTAGCTGCATCTACAATTTATTTTCATTTTTCTCCTTTGACTTATGCTAGCCAAGAAATTATTGCACGAACTTCACCAACGATTTGGGATGTAATGATTGCGTTTTTTGGAGGAGTTGCTGGAATAATCGGTGCACGTAAAAAAGAAGCAAATAATATCGTACCTGGTGTAGCGATTGCAACAGCCTTAATGCCACCAGCTTGTACGATAGGGTATTCAATTGCAGCAGGCAATCTTAAATATTTTTTAGGATCAAGTTATTTGTTTTTGATTAATTGTGTTTTCATAATTTTGACTGCTTTTTTGGGTGTAAAAATTATGAAATGGCTAAGTTATTCTACTAAGCAATCTAAGTTGTTTTTCTTACGCAAGCCAACCTTTAAAGAGTTTGCGATAATTTTAGTAGTAATTATTTTAATTATTCCTAGTATCTTATCAGCTAATCAGATGGTGAATAAAACTCTAGTAGATCAAAATGTTCAAAATCTTGTTGTTAATGAGTTAGGCAATGTTAATCTAATTAAAGAAAATGTCGATACGCAAGGAAAAATAATTAATCTTACAGTTTCAGGTAATAAAATTAATGCTAAGAAAATTCAAGTGGCTAAAGCAAACTTAACAAAATATGACCTGAAAGGCTATTCACTGAATATTGTACAAGTAGCTCAGGTTAATCCCAATGCAGAAAATCAATTAGATCGACAAGTAAATAATATTATTAATCAGCGTCAGCATGAACAAGAACAAGCTGATGAAAAACGTCAACAAGAACAAGAAAAACGTAATCAAGAAATTCGTAAACTGTCCTCTGCAATATCTTCTGTTACTGCAGTTAGTGATAATAAAAATAAGCAAATTACTTTGATAGAGTTAAAAAAGCCGCTATCTAAGAAGAGAAAAAACGCCTTAGTAAGACAAATAAAAGATAAATATCCAAATATTAATTTAGTGGAATTTGTTCAAGAAAATATTAAAAATTAGAAAGCATATAGCATATTACTTTTATTGTGAAATATCTTGATACTAAAATAAATTTTTAAAAGTTTGTTTTATTATAAAAAGGAGAATTTCTGTGAAAAGTAATAAGGTTGTGCTTTTATTAGCATTAGGGACATTAATGTTAATTGAGCCTGCTATGATGCTATATGATAAGCAAGTTGAAACTGTAACAGCAGAGAAGAAAAATACTAATGCCCAAAAAACTAAATTAAGTGACAGCCAAATTATTAAAAATTTAGGTGTCAAAAAGGTAGCTAATTCAGATAACGATAAATTAACAGCTAAATATGCAAATATTGTAAAACAGCAGCATTATACCTGGGAAAATCCTTATATTAAAGTGAATCCGTATGAAAATTCACCGCTAACGGCATTAATGGTCTTTCATACTGATAAGCCAGCTAAAATTAGTTATCGAGTAATAGGAAAAACTGAAAATACGACAATTGAAAATAAAGTAAAGGGCTATCAAGCTGATCATCAAGTGCCAATAGTTGGTCTTTATGCTGGTTATGATAATTCGGTTGAAGTTACTATGACTGATCAAGCAGGTAAAAAACAAGTAAAGGTAGTCAAGATAAAAACAAGTAAATTACCTAGTTGGATTAGTAAATTTCCAATTAAAGTTACTGTCAATGATAAAAGTAAGATGAATTTGGGTTCAAATGAGTTAACTGTTTTAAATAGAAGTACTAAACAAACTTTTGCGGTTGATGGTGATGGGGAAGTACGTTGGTATTATTTACGTTGGAATCAACATATTTTTGAGCAGTTAGATAATGGACATATTTTATTGTTCAATAAAATCAAATCTGGGGATGAACAATACAATATGTTAGTCGAAACTGACTATTTAGGGCGAGTATATCGTCAATTTAGTTTCGATAAAACATTAGGTAAAAGTTATTCTGGAGAAGGAGTATCACTAGTACATCATGATGTAGTAGAAATGTCTAACGGAAATTGGTTATTAACAGTTCATGATGGTAGTAAATATGTAGAAGATACAATTGCTGAACTTGACCCTAATACTGGAAAAATTGTAAAGGTAATCGACTTTAAGAAGATTTTTCCTGAGTCAATGTATAAAAATAGCAAGATCAAAGCAAATGATAATACTAGCAGTGGTTTAGGATTGATGGATTGGCTTCATATTAATACGATTAGTTATGATGATAAAACGGGGAACATTTTATTGTCTGCCCGCAATCAAGATATGATCTGGTCAATGAATTATCAAACAAATAAAATTAATTGGATTTTTTCAAGTAAACCTGAAAGTCAATGGCCTAGTTCATTTCGTAAGTATTTGTTAAAGCCAAGTTCGGGTACTAAATATCCTGGTGGACAACATGGTGTATATATTCTTAATGAAGAAAATAATAAACTAAATGTTCTGCTTTACGATAACAATATTGCTGTTACTAACGGTGATAAGACGCAAAGTAGCAAGTTTTCTGCTGCTACGGAATATCAAATTGATACTAAGAAAAAGACCATTAAACAAGTCTGGAGTTATGGCAAGAATTTAGGTAAACAAAACTTTACCGAAGTTATTGGTTATGCACAACGCTTGAATAATGGTAATACTTTGATTAATTTTGGTTTTAAAAATAAGGGTAAAGAAAGCAATATAATTGAAGTTGATGCCTATGGAAATCAAGTCTTTAATTTGACTATTACTAATAGTGCTAAAGATATGACATATGTATATCGTGCATATCGGATGCAATTTTATCCTGATAATTATGTTTTTGATGCAACTAAATAATTACACATCATGTATTGACGCAGCTGGTTTAAACGCGTATAATACACCTAGTTGAGAACAAGAAGAAGCTCCCGCTTCTCGCCTAAGTTAAGTTAACCTCTGGGCTGATCGATAATTTCTGTTGATTAAAGGCGGGTGATTCTTATCCCGCCTTTTTCTTGTCCTCAAATTAACACGGAGGTGAATAATCATACCAAGAAGTTTAATCTTAAACGAAAGAATTCGTGCACGCGAAGTTCGTTTAATTGATGAAGATGGTCAGCAAGTTGGTGTTGTATCTAAGAATGAAGCTTTGCATAAAGCAAGTGATGCTGGCTTAGATTTAGTTCTTATTTCACCTAATGCTAAACCACCTGTAGCACGTATCATGGACTACGGTAAATATCGTTTCGAACAACAGAAGAAACTTAAAGAATCCCGTAAAAAGTCCAAGACAGTTAGTGTCAAAGAAATTCGTTTGAGTCCAACTATTGAAGGCAACGACTTCGAAACTAAATTGAAGCATGTTCGTAAGTTCGTTTCTAAAGAAGGAGCTAAAGTTCGTGTATCAATTCGTTTTAGAGGTCGTGCCATCACTCACAAGGAATTAGGTCAACAAGTTCTTGAAAAGATGGCTGAAGCAACTTCAGATATTGCTAATGTTATCAGTAAGCCTAAGATGGAAGGCCGTTCAATGTTCTTGATGTTAGCACCTAAGAGTGATAAGGACAAAAAGAAAAAGTAGTTAATTGGAGGAAATAGAAATATGCCAAAGATGAAAACACACCGCGCTTCTGCTAAGCGTTTTAAGAGAACTGCAAATGGTGGCTTGAAGCGTCACCACGCATTTACTGGTCACCGTTTCCACGGTAAGACTAAGAAGCAACGTCGTCACTTGAGAAAGGCTGCTATGGTTTCACGTAGCGACATGAAGCGTATTAAGCAAATGCTTGCTCAAATGCACTAATTATTAGTTCTTTAATAACTGACTATAGTAGGAGGAATTTTAAATGCCAAGAGTTAAAGGTGGAACTGTAACACGTCAACGTCGTAAGAAGATCATGAAGCTTGCCAAGGGTTACCGTGGCGCAAAGCACATGCAATTTAAGGCCGCAAGTACTCAATTATTTGTTTCATACAAGTACGCATTCCGCGACCGTAGAAGACGTAAGAGCGAATTCAGAAAGTTATGGATTGCTCGTATTAACGCAGCTGCAAGACAAAATGATATTTCATATTCTAAGTTAATGCACGGCTTGAAGTTAGCCGGTGTTGACATGAACCGTAAGATGTTAGCTGATATTGCTTACAACGATTCAAAGACTTTTGCACAATTAGCAGAAACTGCTAAGAAGGCATTGAACTAATATGACTATGAATAAGGATCAGGAGATATTCCTGGTCCTTATTTTTTATGATTTTGCAAATATTCTAAGACAAAAATTTCTAATGCAACTCCATTTTTGATATTATAGAGAATGAGAAAAAATGGAGAGTTTTTATGTTATTTAGACCAAAATATACAATAAATACAATTTATAATTTGGACCCCGTCAAGTTGAATGAAATGGGAATAAAAGCAGTTTTTTCAGATTTAGATAATACATTGCTTGCATGGAATAAGTTTGAAACTGCTAAAGAGATGGATAATTTTAATAAAAAACTTGCTAAAGCTAATATTAAATTGGTAGTTATTTCCAATAATAATGCTGAAAGAGTTGGTAAGGTATTAAATCCATATCATATTGATTTTGTTTCTGAATCTCGCAAACCGTTACCTTTTGCGATCACGCGTAAACGCGAAGAGATGAAATTAGCTAAAGATCAAGTAATGATGGTTGGTGACCAGCTGATTACTGATATGCAAGCCGGGAATTTAGCAGGAGTAGAAACTGTTTTAGTAAAACCATTGGTTGAAACTGATAAATGGAATACGCGAATTAATCGCTTTTTTGAAAAGATTATCTTTTTCTTTCTTGGTTTATCACATCGAGTAACCTTTAAGGAGAATTTGCAAAATGGATGAGGATATTATTTGTATTGGCTGTGGGGCAGTTCTTCAGTCTGATGATCCACAAAAGGCGGGTTATTTGCCAAAGAGCGCTCTTGAAAAAGCAAAAAATGAAGAAAATACAGATGTTTATTGTCAACGTTGTTTTAAATTACGTCACTATAATGAAATTATGCCAGTAGATTTAAACAATGATGACTTTTTGGCTTTGCTCAATTCTTTAGCTGAGAAAAAAGCTTTGATTGTCAATGTGGTTGATCTATTCGACTTTTCTAATTCTTTGTTATCATCTTTAAAGCGTTTTGTAGGGAATAATGATTTTATTCTTGTTGGAAATAAATTTGATCTTTTTCCTAAGAATTCTAAGCAAAGCAAAATTAAAGATTGGATGAGACAAGAAGCTAATCGCATGGGGCTTTATCCTAAAGATATTTTCTTAGTTTCTGCTAAAAAGAAATTAAATTTAGAAAGTTTGATTTCATATATTAATGACCAATCTCAAGATAAAGATGTCTACTTTGTAGGGACAACTAATGTCGGTAAGTCAACTTTAATCAATGCAATCATTGACATGATGGGTGATATTCAAAATCTGATCACAACGTCACGTTTTCCAGGTACTACTTTAGATCAAATTGAAATTCCGCTTGAAAATGGACATTTTTTGATTGATACGCCAGGAATTATGACAGACAATCAACTAGCCACTCATCTAGATGCTAAGGATTTGGAATTGATCTCACCTAAGAAACCGTTAAAGCCAGCTACTTACCAACTTTTGCCAGGGAATACTCTGTTTTTGGCTGGATTAGGTAGAATTGATTACCTTAAAGGTGAATCAACTAGTTTTACAGTTTATGTAGCACGTAACATGTATGTTCATCGAACAAAAACTGCCAATGCAGATGCGTTTTATGAAAAACATAAGGGCGAATTATTAGCACCTCCATCTCCAGATGATAAAATGGCACCACTTAAGGGAAAAGAATTTAAAACGGAATTTAAGAGTGACCTATTATTTGGAGGCATTGGTTTTGTAACTGTGCCAAAGGGCTGTTTAGTTAAGACATATACGCCAGATGGTATTGGCTTGGGTATTCGTCGTGCATTAATTTAGAGGTTTGCGTATGGTTAATCCAAAATGTATTGAAAAAGAAGCACCAACTGTTGAAGAAAAAGCTGAATTAGAACAGGAAAAGGGCAGAGGCCGGCAAATTGGAATTATGGGTGGTACTTTTAATCCAGTCCATATTGCCCATTTGGTAGCTGCAGAACAAGCAATGACTAAATTGCGTTTAGATGAAGTTTGGTTTATTCCAGATAATATTCCGCCACATAAAAATGCACCGCTAACTTCAGCCCAAGATCGAGCAACTATGCTTGATTTAGCAACCAAGGATAATCCTAAATTTAGAGTGAAGCTGTTGGAGTTATTCCGCGGAGGTGTTTCATATACTGTAGATACAATGCGTTATCTAAAAGAAAAAGCACCTCAAAATAATTATTATTTAATCATGGGTAGCGATCAGGTAAACAGTTTCCATACTTGGAAAGAAGCATCTACTTTAGCTAAGTTAGTTACCTTGGTTGGTATTCGTCGCCCAGGTTATCCGCAAGATCCGCAGTATCCAATGATCTGGGTAGATGCACCCGATATTCGATTAAGCTCGACTGCTATTCGTCGTTCTGTAGCTACTGGAACTTCAATTAGATATTTAGTGCCTGAAGCAGTTAGAAAATATATTGTGGAAAAGGGGCTTTATCTTGACGAAACTAATTTTTAAAAAGACATATTCACCATTAACAAGCGCTGAAATTATTGCTAAGGAAAAGGCAAATATGGATGATAAAAGATTTCAGCATTGCGTTCGAGTTAGTGAGACTTCACGTAAATTAGCCAAATTGAATGGTTATGATGAAGATAAAGCAGCACTTGCAGGTTTTGTTCATGATTATGCAAAGCAAGTGCCTGTAGAAGAATATGTTAAAGTAATTAAAGAGCAAGATTTTGATCCAGATTTACTTAATTGGAATCGCGCTATTTGGCACGGAATCGTTGGAACATATTTTGTAGAACGTGATTTGAAAATTCGAGATCCTGAGATTTTGACTGCTATTCGCCGTCATACTACTGGGGATGTAGAAATGACCACCTTAGACAAAATTGTGTTTATGGCGGATTTTATCGAGCCTGGTCGTGATTTCCCAGGTGTTGACGAAGCTAGAAAAATAACCTATGCCAATTTAGATAAGGGAGTAGGTTACCAACTGGCTCATACTTTAAGTTTTTTAATTGAACAAAGAAATAAAGTTTATCCACGTACTTTAAAAGCTTATAACGTTTGGAGTACAAAATAGTTTTATAAAGGAGAAAAAATTTGACTAGTCAAGAAATTTTAGATTTTACAACTAAAGCAATTAGTGATCGTCATGGTGAAGATACCGAGGCTTATGATATGCGCGGTATTAGTATTTTAGCTGATTATTATGTAATTACCAGTGCTGGTTCTAATCGTCAACTTCATGCTATTGTTAACTCAATTGTAGAAGCAGCACATGAAAATGAATATAGTGACTACCGTATTGAAGGTACTAGAGATTCAAATTGGCTTTTGCTTGATTTAGGCGATGTAGTAGTTAATGTCTTTACCAAAGAAGCTCGTGAATTTTATAATCTTGAAAAATTATGGGCTAATGGTAAGCAAGTTGAATTAAAGGAAGATTAATAAAAATGAGCGTTGTCGGGATTATTGCAGAATTTAATCCTTTTCATAGTGGTCATGAATTCTTGCTAAATCAAGCACGGTTAATTGCTGGGAATGATCCAATTTTAGTTTTGATGTCTGGTAATTATGTGCAGCGTGGAGAAATGGCGATTATGAGTAAGTGGCAACGGGCTAAAGCGGCACTTCAATCAGGTGCAGATTTAGTCTTTGAGACGCCTTTTTCAACCGCTGTTGAACCAGCAGACTTATTTTCATTAGGCAATATTGAACAATTAGCTAAATTAGGCGTGACTGATCTTGTTTTCGGCGTTGAAGATGCTAACCTTAATTTTGCATATTTGGGCAGTAGAATTGCTGAAATCCCCCAGAATCATATGGATTTTAAGGATTACAGCCAGACTTATTCAACCCAGTATAATCAGATGGTAGCTCGTGAGGTAGGACATGAGGTTAATCAGCCTAATGCAATTTTGGGTTTGGCCTATGCAGTTGCAAATCATAATTTAGGTTCACCACTGAAGTTACATCCTGTTAACCGAATTGGAGCGGGACATGATGATCTTCTGCAAAGAAATGGCGTAGTCCAAAGCGCAAGTGCTATTAGAAATTTACTGCTCCATGGTGAGGATACGAGTAATTTAAAATACTGGATGCCTAAAGCCGAAGCAATTGAACTGAGCAAGCAACAAGTTTATCCTAATTGGAATTTATTGTATCCGTTTTTAAAATATCGGATCGAATCTTCTTCAATTGAGGATTTAAGACAAATTTATCAAATGAGTGAAGGCTTAGAGTATAAAATAAAACAAGAAATTCATTTATCTCGTGATTTCACAGAATTTTTACGTAGGATCAAGTCTAAACGATACACTTATTCTCGTTTGCGTAGATTAAGCCTTTATACGCTTTTAAATGTTACTCAAGATGATATGATTGCTAGTTTCAATCAAGAATCCTTAATGTTATTAGGATTTAGTAAAATTGGACGTCAATATTTGAAGAAGAATCGAAAAGATTTTCAAACTGAAATTATTTCTAAAGTAGATAAGCGAAGTGCTAAAAGCGGTTCACTTGCATTGCAAGTTAGAACAGATCGTTTATTTGAACAAATAATGGATGTTGATCAAAACTTTGGTCAACGACCAATTGAGGTGTAATATGTTAGAACTTAGTTTTTCTAGAATAAGAAATAGTTCTGAGCCGTTAACACATATTGAACGTGATGTAGAAATGCGACCAGAATTTTTCAAAAGAAGCAAGGATCTTTTAATTGATGCCAAAAACGTATATGTTTCTGGAGATTTGTTTTATCAAGAGCCTTTTGTAACTGGAAATTTTCATGTTACTGCTGATTTAGTGGTTCCATCAAGTCGAAGCTTGCAGCCTGTTAAATACCATGAAGATTTTACTTTTACAGAAAATTATCTTGATCGAAAACCAACTAAAGAAGAACTTGAAGATAATGATACAATTGTTAAAATTGAAAATGATGTAATTGATTTACAGACAGCAATTGAAGATAATATGTTACTTAATATTCCGACCACAATTTTAACTCCTGAAGAAAAGGAAAAGGATATCTATCCTGAAGGTAAAGGCTGGGAAGTAGTTTCTGAATCAGCATTTGAAGAAGGAAAGAAAAATCAAGTAAATCCTGCATTTGCCAAATTAAAGGTTTTATTTGATAATAATGAGAATAATAAGAAAAAGTAAGATTATCTAATTGACTAAGAACGATCAAAGAATTTTGGCTTTGATTGTTTTTTTATCTTGTTTTGAGGGCACTTTTAAAGTATCCTTTAATTATAAAGACATTTTTTAATATATTTGTTAGTATTTAGAGAACTAAATTGATCGATGAGGAATTGAATTAACATGGCAAAAATTCTAATTATTGAAGATGAAAAAAATTTAGCTCGTTTTGTGGAGTTGGAATTACAACACGAGAATTATGAAACTGTAGTAGAAAACAATGGTCGTAAGGGACTAGAAGATGCCCTTAATCAAGATTTTGATGCAATCCTGCTTGACTTAATGTTGCCGGACCTGAATGGATTAGAAATTGCTCGTCGTGTTCGTCAGGTGAAGACTACGCCTATTATTATGATGACCGCACGTGATTCTGTTATTGATCGCGTTTCAGGTTTGGATCATGGTGCAGATGATTATATTGTTAAGCCATTTGCAATTGAGGAACTTCTTGCTCGTTTACGTGCTGTTTTGCGCCGAGTAAAGATTGAAAAAGATGCTTCTAAGGTTACTGTAGCTAAGCAAAAGACTGTGAAATTTAAGAATTTAACAATTGAAACTGCTAATCGTATTGTTCACCGCGGAGATGGCAAGGCAATCGATTTAACTAAGCGCGAATACAACTTATTAATGACTTTAATTGAGAATAAGAATAACGTTGTTAGTCGTGATCAATTGCTAAATAAGATTTGGGGTCCAGAATCTAATATTGAAACTAACGTTGTAGAAGTTTATGTTCGTTACTTGCGTAATAAGATCGATGTTCCAGGACAACCATCTTACATTAAGACGGTTCGTGGTACCGGTTATATGGTAAGAGATGAAGATGATGACCAAGAATAAAAATGAAGAGACCAAGCATTCATCGTTAATTGTGCGATGGGTAAGTATCGTTGCTTTAACGATTACGGTCTCTTTTGTCATATTTTCAGTCGTTGTTTATCAAATTGTTAGTCAGCAATCATTAGATCAGCAGCAAGAGACATCGCGCAATGTAGTGACTACGCTAGATAGGACGTTAAGTTCAATTCCAGATGAATTGCAGATATCTAACGTAATACCATCTCTTTCTCCGGCTACTAGACGAATTCTAAAGGGTGGGCCAGCCATTAGCGATAAAAACACCACTAATAATGCGTTTAGCGATAATTTGATTGCTTCTATTTCTAATCCTGATATTAATGCGGCTGTTTATAATAAACATGGTGAAATTGTTTTTACTAATGGAAACGTGACACCAAAATTCAAACCGTTTAAAGAAGTAGAGAAAAATGAAATAATTAAACGCAATGGTCATCAAATTTTATTGACTTATCAAAAAGTTTATTCATCCGTAAACAATAAGTTGACAGGATATATTGTAGTTTCTAACAATATGACATATTACAATAGTTTGATGAAGAACTTATTGCGTTCAATGATTGTAATATCAATAATTGCGATTGTTGTGTTTGTAGTGACTTCATATATTTTGGTATTCAATGTTGTTAAGCCGATTAAACGGATGTCTAAAGTTGCTCAGGAAGTTAACGCGGATCCTAATAGTGGAGCACGAATTAAAGAATTAAATCGTGATGATGAATTAGAAGATTTGGCCACTTCGATTAATCAAATGTTGGATAGAATGCAGAGCTACATTGAACAGCAGAAGCAGTTTGTAGGGGATGTTTCGCATGAATTGCGCACACCTGTGGCTGTAATCGAAGGGCATTTGAATATGCTTGAACGTTGGGGTAAAGATGATCCACAGATTTTAGATGAATCAATTAAGGCCTCCTTGCAAGAAGCTGACCGGATGAAACATCTGATTCAAGAAATGCTTGATTTAACTAGGGCTGAACAAATTGATGTGCAATATCCACATGAAGTAACAAATGTTTATGATACAGTTAAGCGAGTAGTTGCAGATCTAGCCATGGTTCATCCTGATTTTGAAATTAGACTTGACGAGGATGATTTACCTCAAGGTACCGAAATTCAAATATATCACGGTCATTTAGAACAATTACTAGTGATTTTAATTGATAATGCGATTAAATATTCCACCGATCTTAAGCAAATTAATGTTTCTGCTGGGTTAACCAAAAAAGAAGTTAACATTATTGTTCAAGACTTTGGTGAAGGTATTTCTAAGGAAGATCAAAAGAAAATCTTTAATCGTTTTTACCGAGTGGATAAGGCAAGAACTCGTGAAAAGGGCGGCAATGGCTTAGGCTTGTCTATTGCCCATAAACTTGTAGACAGCTATCATGGTGAAATTAGTGTAGAGTCTGTTGAAGGACAGGGAAGTCAATTTAAGTTAACTTTCCCACTTCTTTCTAAAAAGAAGGCTGCTAAATTGAAGAAATTAAATGAAAATTCTGAATTGCCAAAGAGTAATTTGGAATAATGAAAAAATAGTAATTTAATTTTAAATAGTTAAAAGCATCAAGTTGATTTGAAAAACTTGATGCTTTTTGTATGCAAAAATATATTATTTGATTATTAAATAACAAAAATATTATTGAATAATAGAAATGATTAAAGGGATTGCTAAGATAGCGTACTCGCTAGTTTTAATGATATTGAATAAAACACTGGAATTATGGTGTTCTTAGCATAAACAGAATTAAGCAGAAATAACAAAACAATATTATATAATACGCGTACACAAAAGTCACAAGACAAGGCTAAGCTTTAAATGATATGTAAAAAGAGTAATTAGCGTGCGTTAAAAAAAGTACTAAAATGAATTTTGTAAAGATAAACGTTGTTATTGATTCAAAACTTGAGTATTTGGAGGTTAAATCATGTTGTCAAAAAATAATTTTGATGAAAAACTTAAGCAAATGAATAAAAAAGTGATAAGTTTTCGATTAGAAAGCTTACAATCGGTGCAGCTTCCGTTTTGATTGGAACAGTATTTTATTTAAATAATGGTGGTAATGTAGTGCAAGCTGCGGATGACGTTCCCAACCAACCCGCTACTCAAGTTGAAAAACAAAATATAAACCAAAAAACAGTAGGTAAGGTCTCAACAGATACTGCTACTTCAACTTTAAAGGCAGATAATACATAGCAAGATAATGTTGTTAAAGTTAATACTTCTGTTTCACCAGAAAGTGAAATAAATTCAAGCAAGATAGTTGTTAATAAAGATGCAAGAGAGAAAACTGCTAACTTGAATGAAGTTGGGCTTCAGGGGATAAAGGATAAAAGCAAAGAATCATTGCCTGCATCTGCATTAAAAACAAGTAAAGTTGAAAAGACTGATTCAAAACAGGTTAATGGTCAAGATGTATCTAATAAATTGGAAGATGTAAAGACAAATATCACTGATTCAAAAGGAAAAGCACTTGAAGATAATCAAAATGTTGAACCAGAAAATGGAGATATACTCAGAGCTAATTATTCTTTCAAACTTCCTAATGATTCTGTAAAAAGTGGTGACGGTTTTAAGATTCATTTTAGTGACAATCTGAATTTATATGGTACGACTGATCCTAATTTTATGAATAATCATGCTCATGAAGAAGGACGTAGTATACCAGATTTAATGGATCAAGATGGTGATATAATTGCTACTACTTCTAATAAGGTGACGGATAGAGATATTCTTTATACTTTTACTTCAAATATTGATGGTAAGGAAGATATATCTGCTTCGCTTTCTATTCCTGTATTTATCGATCCTAAAAATGTCCCTAATGATTCACAACAAGAGCTTGAGACAAACATTGGATCGAAAACTTATAGTAAAGATGTAAATGTAAAGTATCGTACATTTAATAATGATATTCAATCTGAAAATTCAAATCTAAATGGTGAAGCCTTTATAGATAAAGTTAATCTAGATAATAATACTTTTAGACATACTATTTATATTAATCCTCTAGGCAAAAATATTGGTGATGAAACGGTTACTATATCAAATTGCCCCAAGACAGATTCAGAAGTAAATTATAATAATCATGACACAAAGATTAAAATATATGAATTAAATAATCAGAATTCATTTCCAACTCAAAGTATGTATTTTGATCCGGACACTGCAAAGGATGTCACAGATGCCTTAGCAGGAAACATGCATTTTTATGGTAATAAACTATATTTAGAGTTACCAGGAAATGATCCATATGATAGTGGTAAATATAATGATAAAAAGTATGTTGTTCACAAGAAACATCAATCATGGAATAAGAATAGTGGGATACATGCTGAAAATAATCGCTGGACTAATAACTACGTACCACAAGGGGAAAGCTGGTCTAATGATTATAAACCATATGGTGAGAACAGCACGCAAAGCAAAGTGGTTAATGAATCAAGTCATAAAACATTACCTCAAACAGGAGAAAGACATAGTATTATGACTATTATGTTAGGTTCTTTACTTGCTGCAACTGGATTAATGGCTTTGTTCATAGATGATAAACGTAAGAAAAATTAAAGAATAAATCCTTAATAATGTAAAAGAGATTGAATATCTGCGTTATAAAAAAGTTAGATATATCAATCTCTTTTTAGTTTATAATCGTAATTTTTTTCTATCTAAAACGCTCTTTCTTCAACCAAATGCCCATAGCTACTCAAAATACGTGTTAAATCGATCCATTGCAGACTAATCGTTTTAGTATTGTCATTAGGGTGCACACCAACAAAATTATTTTCTTCCATCGCTTCTTGATCAATGACTAATGGAATTGTATTAGTCTGATCGTTTAAAAGGCTGAACGGAGATACTAAACCTCTTTTTACCTTTAATTTGTTCATTAATTCATCTTCATTAGCCATAGTTAAACTAGAAGTAAATAATTCTTTTTCTGCTTTCTTCCAATCTATTTTTTTATTTTCAGGAAGCATTATTAAAAAATATGATTTTTTATCTCGCGTTTTAATAAAAAGATTTTTACATTTAGCGAAAGTTCTATCTTTTAAATATTGGTCTGCTTCTTCACAGGTTGAGACCGCAGGATGAGTAAATGTCTGATAAGTAACATCATGCTTGTCTAATAAACTAAGTAATTCTTTGCTGTTCATAAAGTTTTTCCTTATTAAAAAAGCCAGGAAAAATCCTGACTCCATTTTATTATTTACGTTTTTGCTTACCCTTATTGCGGTTACGTAAGTCTTGGTGCAATTCCTTCTTTGCTTGACTAGTAGTGCTATTACCAGAATTAGTATCAAACAAATCGGCAACTTTTTCTTTAGTAACTACAATTTCAACCGGCTTATCCTTTAATTCATCAGCCACATGTTTCTTAACGCTAGGTGTAAGAATGAAGGTAACAATGATTTGTTGAATAATCATTACTAAGTTACCGGCTGCCCAGTATAATGCTAAAGCGCCTGAGAAGGATAAACTGAAGAATAAAGTCATAATTGGGTTGAAGATCATCATTGATTGCATGGTCTTCTTTTGTTCTTCAGGAATACCGATTAATGAAATGTATCCTTGAATTACCGTAAAGATAGTCGCAACAATCGCTAACACAACTGACTTTTGACTAAGTGAAATGCCAAAGAAAGTTGAGTGAGCCAATTGTGGTGAGTAGAATACCGCTTGATAAATTCCCCACATAATTGGCAACTGAATGATCAATGGCAAACAACCAATCCCGCCAGTTAATGACATTTCATTCTTAGAATAAAGTTCTCTTTGCCAACCTGACAAGGTCATTTGTTGTTGAGGAGTAATTCCTTTATGCTTCATTGCAGTTTGGATTAACTTCATTTGTGGTTGCAAACGAGCCATCTTTTCTTGTTGACGCACACTCTTGTTTTGTTGAACAAGCATTAAAGGCATTAAGATTAAACGAACAACGACGGTAATAATCACAATACCCCAACCTGCGCCGTTGTCACCACCGACCATATGAGCCGTGTGAATCATGATATTTTGTAATGGTCGGCCTAGCCATTGGTAAACCCAACCATAAATGCCACTATGAGGTGCAACATTAGGATTATTTGTAGCACCACAAGCACTTAATACAAGAGCAGTAACTACTAAAAGTGCTAAGACTCCCGTATATTTTTTGATTTTCTTCATTAAATAAATCACCACTTAGTTTCTATAGTAAATAAAATATGCATCTCTAATATAATACATGAAAATCATGCATTTGTTCCACATTTGGGATAGATTCTTGTGCAATATTTTCAATATGAGCGAATCCTGATGCAGATGGTAGTTTTTCAATAAAATGATCAATTTTATCGGGAGTACTTTGTAAGTAAATAGTAACAGTGCCATCCGAATTATTTTTAACAGTACCAGGGATGTTCATTTTATTTGCTAGTGCCATAGTGCTCCAGCGAAAGCCAACGCCTTGTACTAAACCAGAGACAGTTAATTTTCTTGTTTCCATAGTATTTTCCTTCTTAAAAATCAATTTCATTTTTAATTTTAACATGTTCCATGCTCATTATACTTTATAATAGAAAAGGATTAAAAAAGGAGAAACATATGCAACAAATTAGTTCAGTTAATAATGCAACGGTTAAAAAGTTAGCTAAGTTAAAGCAGAAGAAGTATCGAGATGAAGAAGGCCGCTACTTAATTGAAGGTTTTCATTTGTTTGATGAAGCCATTAAATCTGGTAAAAAGTATCAATATCTCTTGGGTACTGAAGAAGCTCTCGATAAGGCAGAGGAAGACTATGATGTCGATCTAAGTGGTAAGAATGTAATTTTGATCAATAAAGCGATTGCGCGTCATTTAAGCAGTACCAAGAATTCACAAGAAATTTTTATGGTACTAAAAATTGATCAACCTCGTGAATTTCCATTTAATTATGGTAAGTGGGTTTTACTTGATAATTTAGCAGACCCAGGTAATGTTGGAACAATCATTAGAACAGCTGATGCAGCTGGCTTTGATGGGGTGGTACTTTCTCCAGAAAGTGCAGATTTGTATAACCCTAAGACCCAGCGAGCAATGCAAGGCAGCCAATTCCACATTGATTTGATTAAGCGTGATTTGGCTGATGTCATCACTGATTTTCAAGATGCGGCAATTCCCGTTTATGCAAGTATGTTAGATAAGACTGCTAAGCAATTGCCTGATTTTGATAAAGTACCACAACTTGCTTTAATTATTGGTAATGAAGCTCATGGTGTTAGCTCTACGATTGCCAGCTTAAGCGATGAAAAATTGTATATTCCAATTAAAGGCAAGGCAGAATCTTTGAATGCGGCCGTAGCAGCAGGAATTATGATTTATCACTTTGCATAGTACTTGTATTTAGTAAGTGAATTTCATATAATAACTTATGGTCAGAGTAAAACAAAAATATAATATATGGTTATGGAGGAATTTACTTATGCAAGAAGTCAAAGAAAAAAAGGAGAGCGCTCCTTGTAAACCCGAAGACTACAAATTATGTGGTCATTTTATCAATGCTTTTCAAATAATTGGCAAAAAATGGAACGGCTTAATTATTAGTTCATTATGTGATACAGAAGATATGCGTTTTAAAGACTTGGCTCGCTGCATTGAGGCATGTTCAGATCGAGTTTTAGTAGAACGACTTAAAGAACTCGAAAAAGATGATATTGTTAAAAGAAGTGTTGATAAGGAGACAGGGATTATTTCCTATGGTTTAACTGAAAAAGGGGTAGAACTTAAACCAGTCTTTGATCAAGTACATAATTGGGCCGATAAATGGGCTTAAAGACTTGCAAGAACAAGCAAAAAGAAATATTATAATAGTTAATTACTGAGATCAAGACTAGTAACAGTTAATTATCTGAACAGAGAATCTTCTTTAATAAGCTGAAAGAGAAGATAGAATAGTTAATTGTGAATTTCATCTTGGGAGTAGAATCTAATCAATTCCGGTATTTCACCGTTAACGAAAACTTGAGTGTGGGCAGATAATGTCCAAACTAGGGTGGTACCGCGACGCTTCGTCCCTATTGAGGGACGGAGCTTTTTTGTTTTGAAAGGAAAGAATTAATGGACTTATTTGATAAGTTAAAAGAGCTTCATGAGCAAGGTCTTGAAGAAATCAAAAAGGCTACTGATGAACAGACTTTGAATAAAGTCAGAGTTGAATTAGTTGGACGTAAGGGTGAATTAACTAAGATTTTGCACTCTATGCGTGATGTTGCACCAGAAAACAGACGCGAAGTCGGACAAAAGGTTAATGAACTACGCGATTTATTTAACAAGCAATTAGATGCTACTAAGGCTGAAATCGTTAAAGCAGTTTTAGTAAAAAAGCTTGAAGATGAAAAAATTGATGTTACTTTGCCAGGTCGTGAAGGACATTTAGGTTCAAAGCACCCAATTAATGTTATTTTGGATGATTTGGAAAGTTACTTTATCGGTATGGGTTACAAGGTAGTACAAGGTCCTGAAATTGAAACTGATCACTACTGTTTTGAAATGATGAATTTGCCAAAGGATCACCCAGCACGTGATATGCAAGCTACTTTCTACATTGATAGTGAAGACTTGCTTAGAACCCAAACTTCAGGTGACCAAGCAAGAGTGTTAGAAAAGCATGATTTTTCTAAGAGTCCGCTTAAGATGGTTGGTCCTGGTAAGGTATACCGTCGTGATGATGATGATGCCACTCACTCACACCAATTCATGCAAATGGAAGGTTTAGTAGTAGATAAGAACGTTACAATGAGTGATTTAAAGGGTACTCTTGAAATGATTGCTAAGCATGTCTTCGGTCAAGATAGAGCTACTCGTCTTCGCCCAAGTTACTTTCCATTCACTGAACCATCAGTTGAAATGGACGTATCTTGCTTTAACTGTGATGGTAAGGGCTGTCCAATTTGTAAATACACTGGTTGGATCGAAGTATTAGGTGCTGGTATGGTTCACCCTAACGTATTAGAAAATGCTGGTATTGATTCAACTGTTTATGGTGGTTTTGCCTTTGGTTTAGGATTAGACCGTTTTGCAATTTTGAAGTACGGTATTGACGATATTCGTGATTTCTACACTAACGATGTTCGTTTCTTGAAGCAATTCCGCAAGGAGGAAAATTAATTTATGTTAGTTTCATACAATTGGTTACAAGATTTTCTTAATTTAGATCAAGATCCTCACGACTTAGCTGAAAAGATTACCCGTACTGGTGTTGAAATTGCTGACGTTAAGCATCCAGAAGAAGGACTTAAGAAGTTAGTTGTTGGTAAGGTCCTTGACTGTAAGGGTGTTGAGGGTACACACCTTCATTTAACACATGTTGACGTTGGCGAAGATGAACCACTTCAAATTGTTTGTGGTGCTCCTAATGTTGCTGCAGGTGAATTAGTAATTGTTGCTCTTCACGGTGCCCGTATTGCTGGCAATGAAAAGATCAAGAAGGGCAAGATTCGCGGCATGGAAAGTTACGGTATGATCTGTGGCTTGCAAGAAATTGGCTTCAGTGACAGCGTAGTACCAGAAGAATTTGTTGATGGAATCTATGTCTTCCCAGAAGATGCAGACGTTAAGCCAGGTCAAGATGTTTATGAAGCACTTGGAATGGATGACTACATTTTAGACTTCGATATTACGCCTAACCGTGCTGATACCTTAAGTATGGAAGGCTCAGCTTACGAGGTTGGTGCAATTGTTGATCAAAAGCCTAAGGTAGAAGATGTTTTCTTAAAAGAAGATGGTCCTGACTGGACTGATTCTCTTGATGTTAAGGTTGATGAAAAGTTAGCACCTAAGTTTTACTTACGTAAATTAACTGGCGTTAAGATTCAACCATCACCACTTTGGATGCAAAGACGTCTTTGGAATGCAGGCATTCGCCCAATTAACAATGTAGTTGATGTAACTAATTACATTATGCTTTTAACTGGTCAACCAATGCACGCCTATGATGCTAAGACTTTCTCAAATGGAAAATTAGAAGTTAGATTAGCTAACAAGGGTGAAAAGCTTACTTTATTAAATGAAAAAGAAGTAGATCTTGATTCTAATGATATCGTTATTACTGATGGTGAAAAGCCTGTAATGATGGCTGGTGTCATGGGTGGACTTAACTCAGAAATTACTGCTGAAACTACTGATGTAATTTTAGAATCCGCAATTTTTGATCCTACTTTGGTTAGAAAAGCTGCTCTTCGCCATGCAAACCGTACAGAAGCTTCTAGTCGTTATGAAAAGGGCGTTAACTGGGATGGAACTGAAAAGGCAATTAACATGGCTGCACTCTTGCTTAGAAATGATGCAGATGCAACTGTAGATGAAGGCATTATTAAGGCAACTGACACTAAACGTAAGCCAGTTGTAGTTAAAACTACTGTTTCATACATTAATCATGTTTTAGGTACTGAAATTTCTGCTAAAGATATGATTAAGATTTTTGATCGTTTAGGCTTCATGGTTGAGCACGATGGCGATAATATTGCAGTCCATGTTCCAAATAGAAGATGGGATATTGCTATTCCTGCCGATTTAGTTGAAGAAGTTGGTCGTATCTATGGTTACGATAATTTGAAGTCAACTCAACCACTTTTGGCTGAAACTCACGGTGGTTACTCAGAAAAAGAAGAAATGATGCGTCGCATGAAAGCTATTGTCGAAGGACAAGGCTTAATGGAAGCTATTTCTTACTCATTAACTTCACCAGAAAAGGCTGTTCGCTACACTAAGGATCCTAAGGATTTAGTTAAGGTTCAAATGCCACTTAACTCAAGTCGTTCTGCTATGCGTGAAAACTTGATGACTGGTTTAGTTGATGCAGCTAGCTACAACTTTGCTAGAAAGCAAACCCAATTGGCATTGTTTGAACAAGGCCGTGTTTATGATCATGATGGTGGAACATTTAATGAACATGAACATTTAGCTGCTTTATATTCAGGCAATACCTTTGCTGAAAACTGGCAACACTTAACCCAAAAAGTGGACTTCTACTTTGTAAAAGGTCAATTGACTAACCTATTTACTGCAATTGGCATTGATCTCGAAAAGGTAGTCTACAAGGCTGAAGGCATCAAAGGGATGCACCCAACTAGAACCGCTGCTATTTACATTGATAAGCAATATGTTGGTATGATCGGTATGATTGCTCATGCTGTAACCCTTGCTGACAAGGCTCTTCGTGGTTCAGAACTTTATGGTTATGAAATTAACCTAGATGTAATTATTCCTATGCTTACTAAGGGCATGACTGCTACTCCAGCTCCTAAGTTCCCAGCAATTGAACGTGACCTTTCATTGTTAGTCAATAAAGATGTAACTAACCAAGAAGTTGAAAATGTCATTAAGTCTAATGCTGGTAAGTATTTGACAGCTCTTAAAGTAATTGATGTTTACGAGGGTAGTCACATTGAAGTTGGCAAGAAGAGTATAGCTTACAGTTTAACTTTCTTGAATAGAAAGGATACTTTAACTGATAAGGTCGTAAATAATGCAATGGACAAGATCAGAGCAGGTCTTGAAAACGATCTTGATATTAAAGTACGCTAAGTGTATAATTTTTTACGGTAAGTTGAATAAATAATTAAAAAAGCCCAAGTC
>NZ_PCZF01000023.1:0-33978 GCF_002554115.1 Lactobacillus sp. UMNPBX4 | reverse complement strand
ACCAGACGGCTTTTATATTTTATCAAATCTCAAATCCTTTGTCAAGAACTTTTTTTGATTTGTTTTTTTCATCATCAGGCGATTTCTTTATCACCCGACGACAGTTAAATATACTACACGGTCAATCCTTATTCGTCAAATCCTAGTTTTTGTTCGAATTAAACATGAAACGCTAGGTAACGTTGTAACAATTACTATTTATATTGTCTTTTTCAAATCTCATATATCTTGTTAATTTAATTACTTTTCAAATAAATAGTTCGTCTTTTGCTGTATTTTAGTCTTAAATTCATCAAAATTTTTTCAAAAAAATTTTGATTTTTTGCATTTTTGCTATTTCAGGGCGAACAAAAAGACCCAAGAACGCTAATTCTTAGGCCTTTTTCTAATTATTTTCTTCTACTAAATCAAACTTGATTCTTTAGTAATCTTCTTCATACCATTCATGTATGGTACAAGAACATCAGGAACAGTTACTGAGCCATCTTCATTTTGGTAGTTTTCCAAAATTGCAGCTACTGCTCTACCTACAGCTAAACCAGAACCGTTCAAAGTGTGTGCTAAGTGAAGCTTGCCATCTTCGTCACGGTAACGAATTTGTGCACGACGAGCTTGGAAGTCAGTACAGTTAGAACAACTTGAAATTTCACGATACTTGTCTTGTGCAGGCATCCAAACTTCAAGGTCGTAGGTCTTTGCACTAGTGAAACTTGCATCCCCAGTTGACAAAGCAACTACGTGGTATGGCAAGCCCAACTTTTGCAATAAGTGTTCGGCATTGTGAGTTAACTTTTCAAGTTCATCCCATGACTCATCAGGCTTACATACCTTAACCATTTCAACCTTGCGGAATTCGTGCATTCTGATTAAACCACGAGTATCACGACCAGCTGAACCTGCTTCACTTCTAAATGCTGGTGATAAAGCAGTTACGTTGATTGGCAACTTGTTTTCATGAATGATTTCATTTCTAAAATAGTTTACCAAAGGAACTTCAGCAGTTGGAATCAAAGTCAAATCACGTGGCTTATCTGGATCGTCGTTATCTACGATAGTGTAAACATCTTCGTGGAATTTAGGGAATTGACCTGTACCTTGCATTGATGCATCGTTAACAAGGTATGGTGGAATAACTTCGGTGTAGCCATCCTTAGTGTTTTCATCAAGGAAGAAATTAAAGACAGCACGTTCCAAAAGTGCACCTGCACCAATGTAGTAAACAAAACGTGCACCTGAAACTTTAGAAGCACGATCCCAGTCTAAAATACCAAGGTCAGTACCAATGTCCCAGTGAGCTTTTGGCTTGAAGTTGAACTTAGTTGGTTCATCCCACTTACGAACTTCTTCGTTGTAGCTATCATCAGGGCCGATTGGATCTGAATCTGCTGGGAAGTTAGGCAATCTAAGCAAAATGTAGTTTTGCTTTTCAGTTAATTCAGCAACTTCTTTATCTAAATCCTTGATTTCCTTACCTACTTCACGCATAGCTTGAATAGCATCACTTGCGTCTTCTTTGTTGCGCTTCTTTTCAGCAATTTGCTTAGAAACGTCATTACGCTTAGCCTTTAATTGTTCACTCTTGGTTAAATCCTTACGACGCTTAGCATCGATTTCTACCAATTCATCCAATTCTTCTGGCTTAATGCCACGTGTAGCTAACTTTTTCTTTGACCAATCGAGATTCTCACGAATCACCTTAATATCAAGCATTAAAAAACCTCCATAATGCAAAAAAAGAGCCGACTCATCCCTTGCTTGGGACGAATCGGCTCTTACACAGCTTCGCGGTACCACCCATCTTCAGTCTAATATAGACTGCACCTCTTAATAGACGGATAACGACGCCAAACCGTGCAACTATTAATTGCCCATCTTAACGAAATCTGGAAACGACATCCATTCACTCGCACCAACCGTGAACTCTCTGAAGCAGTCTTAGGATTTCATGTTTGCGTCTATTTTAAGCCATTCTGCTTGTTTGAGCAAATAATATTTTTCTTGATACGAAAAAAGTGTACTAATCTGCGAATAATCTACGGTATAAACATACTGAAATCCTAGTTTTTCCAACAGTTTCTGCGACTTTTCATTATTTACAAAAGTGCCTGCCCAAATTTCTTTTTGTCGTTTCTTTTTAAAAGCATAATTTAAAATTAAACGCAGCGCTTCCGTCATATAACCATGGCCTTCAAAAGCCTGATCTAGCAAAAAGCCAACTTCTTTTGTTTTTAATAAGCCGCTTTGTTCATCTAAACCACGTTCATATAATTCAATCAAGCCAATCGTCTGATCATTTTGACGCAGACAAATAATATAGCTCTCTGGACGGGCCATATACTGCTCTACGCCCCGCTGGGCTTCTTCTATATTTTGATAATTCTCAAAGGCAGCCAGATTATGATAGCGGGCATTTCTGCCCCACTTCAATAATTGTTCTGCATCTTTTTCTTCAAATCTTCTTAAATATATTCTCTTTGATTCCAGCATTATTTACCCATCAACTTCAGCAGCCATTCGGCACCATACTGCAAGCCAAAGCTATAAGCAATAATTGTCCACGGCTTGCCTAAAACAATTATCCAAAAATAAGTCCAGAACTTCATTTTAGTTAAGCCCGCAAGCAAACAAAGCACATCATCAGGCGCAGCAGGTGCAACAATACAGATGGCAAAGAACCAATTAAACTTCTTCTGATTTTCAGTCCACTTCATATATTTGTCTAACGTTTTTTCCGACACAATATGCAAAATGAATGGACGACCATAGTGCCGTGCCAAAAAGAAGTTAATAATCGAGCCAATACAAATTCCGACATAATTATAGATAAAACCGGCAATTGGTCCAAAAAAGACTACTCCGCCTAGTAGCGACACACCACCTGGAATAATAGGAATTACCACCTGAACAATCTGGATCAATACGAAAATAATCGGTCCCACAATTTGTTTATTGGCTAAATAAGCACGCATCTTATCTTGATCAGTAAATATCCCTAATCGATACCAATAGATGACCAACAGAATAATTACTAATCCACAAACCACTGTAGCAATATTAATTAATTTTCGACTCGCCTTAGCTGACAAATGATGCATCTTTTTCGCCTTCTTTCAGAACTTTAATACACTAATTCTATCAAAAAACTAAAAAAGCCTTTATTAACTTATCTGCTTTTTAATTAATATATAATATTCTTGATATTACAAATGAAAGGAACACAAATCATGGTTGTCATTAAAAATAATATTATTTATGACGAGAATAAAAAATTAGGAGCTGATATCTACTACCCAAATGATACAACTTCTGAGACTAAAATTTTAATCTTTTGGCATGGTGGCGGCTGGTTCCGCGGAGATAAAAAAGACGTTAAAAAGATCGGCATTAATTTAGCTAATGCAGGGTTCATGACTTTTATTCCTAACTATAGCTTAGCTCCAGCTGCTCATTTCCCAGCTGCTCATGATGATGCACTTCATTTTGTCAATTGGCTATTAGACTCTGATTACACTGATAATGATGATATCAAAAATATAGTCCAGATCGGTGCTAGCGTCGGCGGGACAATGGCATTATACGTAGCTGGTAAGTATGGCTTTCCAACTGTAACTTGGTCTGCTCCTGTTGAATACACTAATTGGATTAAAAACCATCAGGAGGTTAAACCTTCACCACAAGCAAAAGAAGATTTTGGTATCACTGATCCTACTCAAATTAGAGCCTCCTTTTACAAATACTTCACTTTAACTTATACCGGCTCAGATAAATCTGATATTTTACAAAAGCTTGATGCTCAATCATATGATTTTTCTAATTTAAATAAATTAATGATGATTAACTCTGCAGATGAACTGACGCCATTATCCACTACGCTAGATTTTATTAAATTCTTAGCTAAGCAAAATCATGGCGTCCAATTATTGGTTATTCCAGGACATGGTCATGCCATGGATTATAGTCAGGATTACATTGATGAATCCCTCGACTTTTTGTATCAAACAATTAAGAGACAAAAATAATGATAATCGATATTAAAAAATTCATTCAAATACGCAAAGCACAGAAACTATCACAAACTGATCTTTGTCATGGCATCTGTACGCAATCAACTTTAAGTAAATTTGAAAATAATGGGCAAGTACCTTCCCTAAAAATTCTCAATCAGTTATGCGATCGTCTGCACATTGAAGTTGGCTACATTATTAACCGTAGTGATGAGCAGCGAATCACGCAGCTATTATTTGATGCAGATTTTGCATTTATTAACTTTGACTACACTAAAATTTTGAACTTATTGTCCGAAGTTAGTGAAGATACGCTTAAACGTAAAGAAGATCAGGTACACTATCAATTTTTACGGGGACAATATGCTCTGAAAAGTGATCGCAACGAAATAAGTGCCTTGTTCTATTTCAATAATATTCTGACAACTAAAGATTTACCTAAAAACGATATCTATCACTTGCTCGCACTCAATGGTTGTAGTCAGATTTATGCAAAACAAGGTGAAATGCAAAAAGCAGAGCATTATTACAGCCAAGTACTCAAAAATATAAAAAGCGTTGAAATCAACAATCCACTGACCACTTTGCATGCCCTTGCCATTTTATGCGATGCCAGTGAATTCTATGGTCAACGCGAAATGTACAAAGAATCTAATTCACTTTTGCGTTATGCCTACAAGATCGGAACTGAAAAACACGTAATTTTTTACATGGCAAGAATTCTTTTGCAACAAGGTGTCAATGATATAGCCCAAAATAAAAATAAAGAAATCATTAGCCAGCACTTGTATGATGCCTGTGCTTTTGCCCGTATCAATCGTAATAATATCACGCTAAACAAGGCTCGAAAGCTAATTAAAAATTTAGACGATGTAAAATAGCTGAGTTTTTAATGTAAACGTTTTATAATAAAAACAGAGCTTATGCGGATAAACTTTTAATTGAACGGGAGAAAATAAAATGTCTAAATATCAATCAATTAATCCATACACTAACGAAGAATTTGCTAGCTATGATAACCCTACTGCTGAGCAAGTAGAAGAAGCTATTAATCTAGCACATACTTTATACAAAAAATGGCGTCATGAAGACCCAAGTGAACGTGCTAAGTTTTTACATAAAATTGCTGATGCTTTTCGCGAGCATGAAGACGAATTAGCTAAGATGATGACCCTGGAAATGGGGAAAGTGCTGCGTGAATCAAAAGAAGAAGTCGAGTTATGTGCTTCTATTTGTGATTATTATGCCGATAACGCTGCTGCAATGCTTGAGCCTACTCCGATTAAAAGTGATTTAAGAAATGCATATTATCTAAAACAAGCTACTGGTGTAATCATGGCGTGTGAGCCATGGAACTTCCCAGTATATCAAGTTGTACGTATATTTGCTCCTAACTTCGTTGTGGGTAATCCAGTTTTACTTAAGCATGCTCATAATGTTCCAAGCTCAGCTGCGTTAATTGCTAAAATTATTAAAAGAGCTGGTGCACCAGAAGGAAGTTTGATTAATCTCTTTCTTAGCTATGATCAATTGGCAAATATTATTGCTGATCCACGCATTCAAGGTGTTGCCTTAACTGGTTCAGAGCGCGGCGGTAGTGCTGTAGCTGAAGAAGCTGGCAAGAACTTAAAGAAGTCTACAATGGAATTAGGCGGTAATGATGCCTTTATCGTACTAGATGATGCTGATCCAAAATTATTACGCAATGTTTTAAGGGATGCTAGAACTTATAATGGCGGTCAAGTATGTACTTCATCTAAGAGAATTATCGTTGAAAAATCCCGTTATGATGAAGTTCTAGACGACTTAAAGAGTATCTTCTCTGAATTAAAAGCTGGCGATCCACTTGATGATAGTACAACCCTGCCACCATTAAACTCACAAAGAACTAAGACCAAATTAGAAAAGCAGGTTCAATCAGCAATCGATGGCGGTGCTAAAGTCTTTTACCAATACCCAGAAATTGATGCTAAAGGTTCATTCTTTAGACCGATGATTTTAACTAATATTGATAAAAACAACCCTATCTTTGATCAAGAATTATTTGGCCCTGTTGCAGAGATCTATGTAGTTGAAGATGATGATGAAGCTATTGAATTAGCTAATGATTCAAGTTATGGCTTAGGCTCATCAGTTATTAGTAGTGATATTGAACGCGCTAAAAAAGTTGCTGCCCAAATTGAAGCTGGAATGACTGTCATTAATGGACGTTGGATTACTGCTGCTGAATTACCATTTGGCGGGGTTAAGAAGTCTGGATATGGCCGTGAATTAAGTGATTTAGGCATTATGGCTTTTGTTAACGAACATTTAGTAATCGATGTTACTAAGAGTAATGAATAGTTCAAACTAAAAAAGAAGCATTTTTGCTTCTTTTTATCTCATCTTTTTCTTGTTTAATCCTAAGCCCAAGATTCCAGATATGCCGGCAATAGCTAAACCCAAAAAAGTGTCTGAAAATATACAATATTGGTATATTTCAGACACTTTTTTCTTACTGTTTAGTTTTTTCTTTTTTATCGATTAAGTTATATCCTGATAAAGCTGTAGTTAAAAAACTGGATAAAATCAAGAAATATGTAGATGCTCCAAGTGATACAGCATATGTAATCAGCTGACTGGTTAATTGACTCATGACACCAGTTGCTGCACGAGTCGAACTAGATAATTTGTAAATCAAATAGATTAAAAAGATGGTTTCAATCAATGACAAAGAAAAGGCTAAAATTTGGCTTGAGCGCGTATTTTTTAATACATTGTAAATAACAAAAATTGGAAACAGGAATAAAAACAGCCAAACTAAATAAAGCACAATTGAATAAATAGAAGATGATCCTGAAGATAAGAGTCTTCCAGCCAAGCTAAAAATCACATTAGAAATTGACATTCTCTGAGTATAGCCAACAGCTGAAACAGCTGCACCAGAATCAGTGAAAAGAACAATCAAACTAATCAAGGCAGTTAGAATAACTGATAATTGGACATAGTTGTAACGATTTCGACTATGATTTTTTATTTTATGCACTTGGTTTTCAATGCGGGGATGTTTTTGCGTAAAGCTAGTGTTTTTGGCTTTTATTTTATCCTCATGTTCATCAACCCGGTTGAAAAGATTAGACCCAACCTGATTTATCTTCTCAGTTAATCTTTTATCAACTGTATAACGTTCAATCTTTTCCTGACGATCACAAACTATATAAAGCCAAATCATTAAGACTAAAAAACTAATCCAGCCGGTTGCTCTTGAAAAACTCATCAAAATTAACAGAAATACACCCAATAGAAAAACTATAGTTGCATTTTTTCTAACCCATGCGATCATCCGTTGAACAGTGGTATTTTGCTTTTCAGGATAAAACTCTGCCCGATATGCGGCACGGCTGATAATTTGTTGTCCCTCATCGTCAGATTCATATTTAGTCTTAATATGTTGATCTGTAAAAAAGTTATCACGGTACTTCTTTAAATTAAAACCACAATTTGGACAAATATTATCCTTTTCATTAATTGCTTGACCGCAATTTGGACACGTAGTCATATTAAATCCTCTCTTTTTAATCTTATTTATTTAATTATATCATGCATATAAAGCTAAATAGATAAAAATAGACCCTACATAACTGTAGAGTCTAGATTATAAATCAAGTATTATTTAGCGCTTTTACGCTTTTTAAATATGCTATTAAAGTCAATTCCCTCATAAGTTAACTTGACTCCAGCTGACAATGTAATTGGTAAGATAAATACCAAGATTAACAAACCAACATCAACAGTTAAAGCAACTTCGATCAAGGTTGGAATACCTGATGGGATCAAGGCTGCAAAAGTACCACCCAAGATAATTGCAGCTGATACAACAACAGTACCGATAATAGCACATGCCTTCAAGATTCTTGAACTTGGAGTTGTGTAGCCCTCAGTCTCAAGTTCACGATAACGAGTCATGAGGAAGATACTGTAGTCAACACCTAAGGCAATCAACATGATAAAGCTGAAGAATGGTGTGTTCCATGAAAGCATGCTTCTGCCAAGAACTGCCTTAACAATCCATTGGTTGATTGAAAGTGAGCAAAGGTATGCGATAAGCAAAGTACCAAGAATGTAAATTGGTTGAAGAAGTGAGTGAGTTACAAACATTAAGGCAATGCCGATACCGATTAACATGATTGCGGCAGTTCTAAGGAAGTCGCCACTAGCAACTGTCTTAGTATCCTTAATCTTTGAACTTTGACCACCCATAGCAACAGTAGCATTCTTAAGAGCAGTACCTTGGAAAGTCTTCTTAGCCATTGCGCTCAATTCTTGTGATTCGTTAGTAGCTTCAGTTGCACTTGGGTTTGAGTTGAAGACAACGATAATTTGAGCTGACTTCTTGTCAGGGCTGAGGTATACATCCATTGACTTCTTGAACATTTCATTCTTCAAGAATTCCTTTGGAATGTAGAAGGTATCTGCTGCAGCGGATGAGCCTAAGCCCTTCAAGTAAGTTTCACCTTGACCTAAACCACTGTTTACAGTGTCAATACCAGTAGTAAGTTCTGGAACCTTAGCAGCTAACTTGCCAGCACCAATGCTGAGTTGGCCGGCACCACTGTTAAGTTGACCGATACCTGAGATAAGAGCTGGAGCTTGGCTTGCTAATTGACCAACACCTGAGTTAAGTTGACCTGCACCATTAGCAAGAGTACCAAGACCAGTGTTAAGAGTACCTGCACCGTTGGCAAGAGTACCTAAGCCTGATTGAAGTTGACCTGCACCACTGTTAAGTTGGCCAACTCCAGCGTTAAGACGACCTGCACCACTTGCAAGACTGCCAAGACCAGTACTCAAGCGACCTGCACCACTGTTAAGAGCAGCAGCACCTGAGTTAAGCTTGTTTGCACCGGCAACACCTGCACTAGCAGCTGATTGAACTTGACTTAAGCCTGAGCTTAATTGGTTCAAAGCAGTTGCGGCACCTGGAAGTGCTTGGTTTGAAGCTTGAGCTAAAGTATTCACTTGAGTCTTCAAACTTTGAAGTTGGGTCATCAAATCACTTTGTTGCATTGCAGCCATCGAGCCTTGCAAACCTTGAGCTGCTTGAGTTGCATTTTGCATAGCTGACTTTAACTTATCAGTATTAGCACCAGCTTGAGCCTTTTGAACAACTGATTGTACCGCTTGGGTTGCAGCTGCAGTTGCTGCTTGCTGAGCAGCTTGCTTTTGATCACTTGGAACGTCTTTCACAGCTGATTGAACTGCAGCACTAATTGCTAATTGAACATCTGCTTGACTTACAGATGAACCGACACTACCAGCAGCACTTTGCAACTCCTTCAAGCTGCTTTCTAATTGAGCAGCTTGTTTTTGTACAGCAGCTAAACCACTAGTTGCAGATGAAACGTCAACAGAATTGCCTAAAGCAGCATTCAATTGTTGAATACCGCTGTTAATTTGTGGCAAAGCAGTTTGCAATGCAGCAAGTTGTTGCTTGTTTGATCCACTCAATTGGTTAGAAAGTTGTGTACTCAATTGTTGCAATTGGTTAGCCATTTGTTGGGTACCATTTTGCAAGGTCTTGGTACCAGCTTGTAAACTGTTAGCACCATTTTGCAACTTGTTAGCACCGCTTTGTAAGCTGCTTGCACCACTTTGAAGTGCGTGAGTACCACTAGCCAAACGACCTGCACCAGTTTCAAGACGAGTAGCACCACTAACTAATTGATTTGAACCGTTTTGTAAACGAACGGCACCACTCTGTAATTGTTGAGCACCGTTTTGCAAACGACTAGTACCACCAACTAATTGTTGTGCACCACTTTGAAGACGACTAGTACCATCTTGAAGTTGATCTGCACCATCCTTCAAGCTGTTGGCACCATTAGCCACCTTGTTAGAACCTTTACTTAATTTACCCAAACCAGAACGAGCTTGATCAACACCGTCGTTAACAGTGTTCAATTGATTGTTTACATAAAGCATATCAATTGGTTCACCATATGGTTGAGTTACAGATGTCGCAAATGAAACATCTTTTGAGTTTTGAAGTTGCTTGGTCAATTGATCAATTAACTTCAAGTTTTCTTCATTATCTAAACGATGCTTACTCTTAATGTACAAGTATGATGGTTCAGCCATACCTTCTGAGAAGTGTTTTTGAACTACCAATAAACCTTGCTTAGATGGAACTGAATCCGCAATTTCATCAGTATCATCGTAATTCAAGTGTCCTGAGTACATTAACATGAATGGAACTACAACTACAGCCAATACAATTAAGTAAATAATTGGATGCTTTAATGTTGAAGCAGAAATTCCATGCCAAAGTTTATCATCGCTTTCACCAGTGAATTTCTTAACTGGCCAGAACATTTTCTTACCAAGAACTGCCATGAAGAATGGGTTGAGTGTTAAAAGCACTACCAAAAGTACTGCAACACCAACCGCTACACCTACGGCTGATTGGTAAACTGAGAACTTAGCTAAACTTAATGCGGTAAATCCGATTAAAATTGATGAACCAGAATACAGGATAGTCTTACCAGCTTTGAAAAGCGCATCATGTAAGGCTTTGTACTTGTCCATCCCTTTCCCTAGATTCTCCTTAAATTTATCATACAGCAAGATGTTGTAGTCGGTACCAATACCAAAGAGGACGATAACCATGAACACTTGTGTAAAGTTTGAGAATGGGAAATTAGCATGTTCAACTAAGTTTGTAACGATTGAGAAGGAAGTAAGGAATGATACCCCAACTGTCAATAATGAAATTAGCGGAACAATTGGTGACTTAAAGACAATTACCAAAACAATGAAAATAAATACAACGGTAATAGCTTCAGTCTTCTTAATTCCTTGCTGGATTGAAGCAGAGAAGTCATGTTGCAAAATATCAGCACCAGTTACATAAGTGCGAAGACCTTGCGTCTTGGCATCCCTGTTCATTTGATTGTAAACTTCCTCAATCGTGCCATGACTCTTAGCGATATTAAACTGCGCTACCCAAGTCGTGTCATCTTTTGATTGAAGCTTCTTTCTCGTAGCAATATTGGAATCTGGAAGAAGTGAATCCTTAATTCCATACTTGTACTTATCATTCGTAAACTTGTCAAGCGTATTGTTGATGGCCGCTTTATCAGCCTCCGTTAGCTTGCCGTGTTTCTTGTTAAAAACAAGTGCTACTTCATAGGTGTTCTTCTTTTTTGCACCCCAATTGTTTTTGATAGATTGTGCCACATTGCTTTGTACATTGCTTGGAAGTGTAATGTCCGAGTGGGCATTAGTCAGTTCCTTGATATTAGGCAAAGCAAAAATGGAGATTATCAATATCAAAACCCATGCAATTAAAGAAAAAACATGGTTTTTCAGAAATTTCTGCACTTTCCTATTTCCTTCCTATTTGTAATTCAGGTACTGGTTCTACAAGTCGCAGAATCATCTCATGATAATTACGATTAGATTCATCCTTTGTTTCATCAACAAATGAAGAAGAATTATCCAAAAAAACGTAACCCAATACAGCGCCAATTAAAGCATGGAACGAAATGGCACTTTCTTTTCTAAAATTAAGCCTCTCGCCCAATTTGATCAGATCCAAAATCTCTTGGCTAATTGCCGCATCCTTGGGATATTCATTCAAGTGATACAAAATGCTTGATAAAGCCTGGTCACTCAATAAAAAATCCCGCACCGTATCAGCAAACTTAAGCAATGCATCCCTGCCAGACAAGCCAATCAAGTCATCCATTAATTGATGCCGCAAAATTTTAATCTCCCTTGCACCAACTAAAGATAATAATTGCTTGCGACCAGATACATAATGATATAGCGACTGCGAGCGCACATTTAATGCCTTTGCCAAAGCTGGTAAAGTTGTAGCACTCAACCCCTTTTCACTAATCAACTTAGTTGCTTGATCAATTATTTTATCCAAATCAAGATTTCTCTTTTGTGCCATAACGTCCCTCCTTTTCCTAGCATACTAGATAATATATCACTACAATTTGAAGATTACAATCTACAATGTGTAAATAAATGCTTTTTCTAATAAAAAAATAATGAAGCCCTTTTCAAGCTTCATTATCTTTATTTCTTATTTATGTTTTTTATCAAACCAGGTGTTAACATTCTTTTCTAACTTATTAAAATTCTTATTGTTGCTGCTCCAAACAGCTATACAGTAATTTCCTCTGCCTTGAACAATTGCCGTAGCAAAATCATTATCACCTGTAGCATAGACACCACCAGTGATGCCTTTAACCATCTTGATTCGCTCTTTTGACTTAGCTAAAGCACTCAAGACCCTGCTGGCATATTGTCGATTCAAGACCCGTCCTTGATAAAGACCAATCATGGTTTTAGCTAAATCATTAGCAGTAGTTTTACCATAATTATCGCCATCAAAGTTCTTGGCAATAGTAGTCTGATCAGCTCCCATTCTTTTAGCAACTGATTCAATATTTTTAATGCCAATTTTTCTTATCAAAGCATTGGAAGCCGTCTTATTATTCTTCAACATAGCTTCACGCAAGTAGGCAAGGCCATAAGCCATATTAACTTGGAACATGCCATCGCCCTTAGCTTTATCTGCCTTTTTAATTTTAACAGCAGTTTTAGATCCCATCTTACCCTTTTGCTCTTGTTCATAAAGTGCAATCAACAAGAACAATTTCATGACATCTTTAGCGTCATGGGCTTTGGCAGTATTAGATACAACGGCATAGCGACTAGAATTATTCAAATCTTGCACGGCAACTTGATAACTATCATCAAGTCCCATCACATTCTTAATCAACTTAACCAGTTGTTTATTACTACCGCTTTTAGCCTTAATATGATTCGAGTATTCAATCGAATTAACTTTAGGTTCTTTAACCTTTTTTACTTTTGGCTCTTTAGTTTTCTTTTTGCTTTTCTTAACTTTGCTAGTTGTCGGTCCCACGATCTTCAATTGTGCATTTTCAACTCGTCGCATGTTGCTCGTATACAAGATGAATGCCAACAGAGTAGAAATAATCGAACCTACCAATATTTTATGTTTCATAAGATTTCCTCTTTAAAAGAAGTGATGCTTTTTCATCAAAACGACCAGCCAAACCATTAAGACGACCATCAAGACAATAATTAAAATCCAGTCAAACGAATTCTTTAAAATAGGTAAACTAACATTCATTCCGTAGAACCCTGTCAAAATAGTTGGAATCGTTAATACCAGTGACCAGACCGTCAAAAATTTCATGGTATCGTTCAAGTTATTGTTCATCATGTTATTTGAGGTAGCCGACAGCGTCTTGGTGACTTGTTGTGAAATCTGAACCATTTCTGCGGACTGGCTTGACTCAATGAGAACGTCATCAAGTCTTTCACGCGCATCCTTAGTAAAGTCTAATTTGCTATGGTCCAAACTGTGAAGCATCATCAGATCTGTTTGAATTGAACTGGATAAATAAACTAAACTTTTTTCAATATTAGATAATTCAACCAGATCTTTATTATTAATATCATCAGATAATTTCTGATCCAGACTATTACGCTCAACATCCAATTGAGTCACAGCACGCTGGAAATATTGTGATGAATAAAGGAAGAAGAGCATTAACAGCTCTGTTACATCTTTAGCCTCCGAAAGCCGTTCACGCATGTGTTCATCATTGAATTCATCAAAAACATAGCTAGTTGATTCCGTATGGAAAGTAAAGACATTTTCACCAACAACTAAGAAAGTGATTGGGTGTGAAGTGAAATGTTTAATTGTATTAGTTGGCCAAATAGGTACATCATAAACTAACAGGTGACTATGCGTATGCACATCATAGTCATAGTGAGGACGTTCGTGACGGTCGGAAATATAAGAAATAATATCCGGGGTAAAATTGAAGTCTCTTTGCAATTTCTCACTATCTTCTTCACTTAAGTTGTTGATGTCGTACCACTTATATTTTGTTGGTACGGGAAAATTTTGTTGTCTAATCAACCAGCTCACCTCTACTTTTTATTCGCTTCTTAAATGTTAACATTTTTTCTAAGCACATAGGAACTGCAAACTTATTATTTCCATCAAAAAAAGCAGACCCAGCACGGTCTGCTTTAAAAAATTATTTGCTATTTAGTTTTATTGCTTCCAAGCAGCATCAAACTTTTGCTTACCAGCGTTAATTTGGCTGTTAACATTTTGACCCTTTTGTGCTGCGGACAAAATGTTTTGCATAATGCTGTTCAATTGTTGGTATGCAGCGTTTGAGTTCTTTGAAACAGGAACACTATACAAGTGCTTCATTGAGTCTTCAAGTTTAGCAGGAAGCTTGGTGCTCTTGTTGTTCTTGTATTCGCTTGAAGTTACAACGCTTTCGTTAACTGGAATGTAACCAGTAGCATTAGCCCACTTAAGTTGACTTGACTTAGATACCAAGAACTTAATGTACTTAAATGCGGCTGCCTTTTGATCAGCAGTTGCGTGGTTGAACATGTAAATGTCAGTACCCTGTTGCATAGTGTACTTGCCAGGACGAGGAGCAACGTCGTAAGTGAACTTGTTGCCTACACCTTGCTTAACGAAACCTTCACCTGCTGAAGTACCGATGAACATAGCAACCTTTTCGTTAGCAAATGGACCTGAAAGGTAGTGTTCTGAACCAGCTACTCTGAAGTAACCCTTCTTGATACCATCTGCGTAGTAGTTAATAACTTTCTTTGAAGCAGCACCACTGAAGTTAACCTTGTCTGAGAAGTTAACGCCTTCGTTCTTCAAGCCAAGAGTGTAGTAGTTTGAAAGTGAGTCAAAACCAGCACCTACAACCTTGTGGTTACTCTTCTTGTAAATAGTTTCTGACACTTGCTTAAGTTCGTCCATAGTGGTTGGAACTTTCTTAATGCCATACTTCTTGAACATGTCAGCGTTGTAAGTCAAGGTTTCGATTGACTTGTTAAACGGAATACCATATTGGGTACCCTTGATCTTAGCACCATCAAGAAGTTCGGTTCTAATACCGGATGCCTTAGCACTACCCCAACCAACATTCTTGTTGTTGATGTATGGAGTCATGTTTACAAGCATCTTGTTTTGTGCAGCATTCCAAAGCCAGCCTGGATATGCTTGGGTGATAGTTGGCAAGTTATTTGGTGATTGCAAAGTTGAGTTAATCTTAGCTTGCAAATCATTGTAATCACCTTGGTTTTCCAACTTAACATTAATCTTTGGGTTCTTCTTTTCGAATTCGTTAGTCAATTGCTTCAAAGTAGAACCTTGTACACCAGGCATAGCGTTCCAAAATACAACTGTAGTCTTCTTAGTAATCTTTGATGGGATCTTTTCTGATGAACTTGATGAAGAGTTGCTACCGCCATTTGAACAAGCGGCAGTTCCTACTAAGGCTAAAGCAGCAACGGCAGCCATAGCAAGTTTCTTACTAAACTTCATTTGGATAAATCCTCCTAAAAAATAAAACTAAACAACAATAATCTTTAATTTTACTAAAGCGTGACTGTTTGACCACGTTTAGGTAAAATACGTTCTCCAAATGGATTCTCTTCCAGCTCCGGATGCAATGTGTGCACCGGTACCAAAATAGCTGGCTGAATCCCACCAATTATTTCTTTGAGTTCTTTTTCATCGGCGTGGCCTGAGCAACGCAATGCAATGAACTCAATTTTATTTTTAGCGAATTGCTCTACAAATGGCTTGTAGGCAGGGTCAAAGTCACCCAATGGCTCGGCATTTGAGTGGATGTAAAGGCCGCCCACTTGAAGCTTATCATAATCGCTTACAGCTTGCCACAAGTATTTATGATTATCCGCCAAAAGCTCGTCATAGCTGACTTCAAGCTCTGGATTCAAATCAGAATACTTCTTGTCTTCTGGCAAGTAGTAATATGGATAATCTTCGTTAAGACTGTCCTTAATCAAATGCGCACGCTTAGCATGCAAAACCACCTTACGTGGAGAATCAGAAACAATTCTAAGCAAACGCTCCACGTTAGTTGGGTAAGTGTTAAAGGTGATTTGGCGATCAGGGTGGGCGTTTTGCAAGCGCACGATTTTTTCAGTTAACTCCACTTCGTTCTTAGGACCAGTGAATTCTTCGCTGCTTTCATCGTGCTTTTCTTCTGGCCAAGAAACGCCAGTACCCTCAATGATCAACATATCGCTAGCTTTGGCCGCTTGCATGAAGGCACGAACCCAATCTGGGTGGTAGCCATGCAAACGAATATCACCAGTGTAGGCGATTTGCTTGTCCGGTGTCTTAACTAGTAAGCCAGTTGCACCGTAAGCATCGTGGTCACTAGGATATATTTCCAAGGTAATATCTCCCACCTTGATCGGCTTCTTATACTCAGCCGCAATGATTGGACGAGTGTAGTTCTTCTCGTGTCCAGCGGCTGGTAAAAGAAAGTCGCCATTTTCATTCAAAGCAGGAAGTAAATGAGCAGTAATTGGACCTGCATAAAGTGAAATTTCAGGTGCAAGCAAGTTTAGGGCCTTGCTGTGGTCCAAGTGTAAGTGTGAAATGTAAGCTGCAGAGTGTTCCCAGCGTTCAGTATCGATTGGCTTGCCCGTAATTTTTGGATCGTAAAAATTAGGCACATCCCCAATCAACTGATTTTTAATCAAAGTTTGGTAACTTTCATCTGGCAGCTTTAACTCAGGACGATATACTTCGCCTAAGTCAAACAGAACGTGTGACTTGTTATAAGCCACTTCGATCATTGGTCCACCAATTGTGGTTAAACCGTTATAAAAGGTAACGGTTGTTTTATCCTTTAAGGTCATTACGTACTACTCCTCGAATAATTTGCTTTCTAAAGATGAAGTATAAGATCAAGATTGGCAAAACGGTTAATGTAGCAGCTGCTAATTGCAATTGCGTTTCACTACCTGCATCTGAAGCAAATGAAGTTAAACCGTTGTTCAACAGTCTCATGCTGTCTTCATTGGTTACCAATAATGGCCATAGGAATGAATTCCAACCTGAAATGAAGCTTAAAAGCGCTACAGTAAACAAACCACCTTTAGACATTGGTACCAAAATTCTCCAGATGTATTCCCAGTCGCTAGCCCCGTCAATCATCGCAGCCTTGTAGATGGTTTGTGAAATTGAGCCGAAGTAGCTTTGTAAGTAGTACATGTAGAAAATTGAAGTCAAGAATGGTAATACCAAACCGATGTAGGTGTTAAGTAAGCCCATTCTGGCAATGGTGTTGTAGTTAGTGAAGATGATTGCTTCACCTGGCACCATCAAGAGTGACAAAAGAACGACCTGTACAACGCCCTTACCCTTGAACTTCAAGTTAACCATGGCAAAAGCACCAAGAAGTGCGTTAAACAAACTTACGATAGTCGTTACACTAGCCGTAATAAAGGTGTTTAAAAAGTAACGAGCAAATGGTGCTTGGGCAAAGACCTTAGCATAGTTTGACCATTCAAAGTGCTTAGGAATTAATGTTGGCGGAATCGTTGTCGTTTCTCTAAAACTCATTAGTCCGCCCAAAATCATGTAAACAAATGGAAAGACAGTAATAATCGCAAAGATTGCTAAAACGATGTAAGCAACTAAAGCACCCCAACGAATCTTCTTCATTTTTTACCGTCCCCCAATCTTTTTCATCATCTTACGTTGTAAGAAGGTTACGAACATAATGATGAGGAATAAAATTACCGTTGCGGCCATCGCTACACCTGGCGTACCTACAATTTGGAATTTGTTATAAATGTAGAACACTGCCGTTGTAGCTGAGTTTCCGACACCTGCTTGTCCGTTGAACAATGCATATACGGAAGTATAAATCTTGAATGCCGCAATAATGTTCATCGTCAATAAGAAGGCGATCGTTGGTACAAGTTGTGGCATAGTAATACGCCAGAACCTTTCGGTACCGGTTGCGCCGTACATATCGGCAATAGTGTAGTAGTTTGGATCAATGTTACGAAGAGCACCCATCAAGATAACGATGTTAAAGGCAAGTGATGTCCAAACACCAAAGATAATGATGGTTGTCAGTGACATTGATGGATCATCAATCCAGTTAGGAGCTGGCAAATGAAGTGCTCTTAACAGGAAGTTAAGCATCCCGTATTCACCATTAAAGATGTAACGGAACACGATACCAATCGCAATGGTTGAAGTAACGTAAGGCATAAAGAAAGTCGTTTCAAAGAATGACTTGTGCTTTACCTTACTGAAAATAAACCATGCGAGCATGATTGAAATAGCTAATGCTACAGGCACCGAAATTAGCGCATAAAGAATAGTGTTTCTAATTGCGCGCCAAAATTCGGGATCACTAAAGATGTATTGATAGTTGCTAAAGCCAGTCCAGTTCAAATTGATTAATGGACCGCTTTGGAAACTCATTACAAATGCCCGTAAAATTGGGTAAATACTAAAGAAAGTAACAAAAATGATTGTTGGCGCTAAAAAAAGCCAAGCCTTCTTTTGATTGCTCCTCATTAGTAGACACGCTCTCCTTCCTTAGTAAAGAGGAATACGCGATCAAGGCGCATCTTTAAGTTAACGTTGTCTCCCCTCTTAATTTGGGTTTCAAGGTCAACAAGTGAACGAGCTTGAACGCCATCATGAGTAAATTTCAAAATACGTTCACGGCCGATCAATTCAACGTCGTCGATCTTAGCTGAAACATGGCCAGTTTTGGCTGGCAAAATATTTTCAGGGCGAACAGATAATGTGTATTCGCCATCAGTCAAGTCACGCTTGAAGCGACTTTTATCTAAATCATCTACATTAATTTCAAAGTCTGAGCCGGTAATCTTGCCGTCTTTTACATTAACCTTGAAGTTATCGATTACTGGGTTACCAACGAAGTTAGCAACGAAGTAGTTATTTGGTTCAAGGTAGAAGTTTTGACCCATATCGTCTTGTTGGATCACACCATTGTTGAAGAGGATGATTTTATCACCAATGGATAAGGCTTCTTCTTGGTCGTGGGTAACAAATAAAGTAGTGATGCCCACTTTCTTAACCAAGTTACGGATTTCTTCACGAATCTTCAAACGAAGACGTGCATCAAGGTTACTCAATGGTTCGTCCATGAGCAAAATCTTAGGTTGTTGCACCAAGGCACGAGCAATTGCGACACGCTGTTGTTGACCACCTGACAAGTTACCTGGCTTTTGGTTGGCAAGTTCAGTGATTTGCGTGGTTTCCATGTACTTTTCTGCAATCTCCTTAGCCTTGTCTTTAGGCATCTTTTGCTTGCCCACAGTTAAAGGAAACATAACATTTTGAAGGACTGTCATGTGTGGGTATAAAGCGTAGTTCTGGAAAACGTAGCCGATTTGACGATCTTTAGGTGCTACGTTTACGACAGACTTGCTATCAAAGAGAATATCGCCGCTGGTTGGGTTAAGTAAACCAGCAAGCATGTTCAAAATGGTTGTCTTACCACAACCTGAAGGGCCAAGCAAACAAACAAGGTCGCCTTTCTTAACTGAGAAGCTAACGTCCTTGATTGCTTCGTGACCATTGTCGTAAACCTTTTTAAGGTTCTTTACTTCAACAAATTTATCATCATTCATAAGTTTCACACACCACTATATATTGATTTAAGTTTATAAATTTCTCTATTAATTCTAAGCTAAAAGGGCAAAAAGCACAAATGATTCAGTTAAAAAATTCGTGGTTTCTCAGTGTTGATGAAATAAATTTCTCTCAGTATTCGGATTTTGTTCGTATTCAAGCCTTCGCGTTATAATATTTTATTTTTTTGTTCGCGTTTTCTAAATGTTGTGGTACGCACCAAAAAAGGTCATGGTTGAACATGACCTATTTTTTATAAATTATCTCCGCGTTCGAATTGATATTTAGAGCTGTTTAATGCTTGTCTTACCAAATCACTCATTAACTTCTTAGTCTTCTTGGTAATCACACCAGCAGTCTCATCATTGGCATTAGTCAAGTACTTGATCAATTCTGTATCTTCAAGATCTTTAGCTTTTTCATCAATAGCGTCAACACGGCTAATAGCATAACTTTGGCAATCGTCACGGTAAGCATTTACTTCATAAATGTATTGGTGGTAACGTGGTTCGACAATTACTTGCAAAGTCTTGTAGAGCCAGTAAGCACTGCTATCAGGATCTACCATGTGTTCAGCCACCTTATAGTTAAGTGGTGTATCTTCAATATTAGTATAGAAAGGAACATATGGTGAATATGCATAAAAGCCCATGTTAATCCATTGAATTGCGGCCATTTTAGCAGGAACATCGTTTCTGATTTGCAAAATGCTTGATTCTTGGTTTCTATCTAAGGCAATAGAACGGAACATCTTTTGTTCTTTTTCTGTGCCAGATGAGAAGGTATCCATTGGATCATATGGGGTGCCGTTGTAGTGACTAGTCAAAAATCTTTGTACATCTTCAACGCCAATCTTCTTTTCAGGTACACGAGTAAATGGCATTTCTTGGCTAGTTGGATCTTGTTCAATGCTTGGATTAAACAACTTTTGACCATACCAGGTTCTTGGGGTGTTGTAGAAAGCATCAGCTTCATCCTTAGTGCCAAAAATATCTCTAAATGAGAAACTGCCATCAGTACTATTATTCAAATGATTCTTTTCAACGAATTCTTGAATACCTTCTGAATACATAAAGTTGTCTGGATCATCAAAATCAACGTGTTGAATCACCATAATGTTAGGACAAATTGCGTAAGAATCATCTGGCACACGAGCAGCTACCCATTGGTGACCTGCACCAGTTTCAAGGTACCAAACTTCTTTATTATCTGAAAAAGCAATTCCGTTAGTTTCACCAGTACCATATTTTTCAATTAAACGGCCTAAGCGTAATACCCCTTCACGCGCAGTCTTAACAAATGGCAAGGTGATATAAACCATTGAATCTTCATTAATACCATCTTCAACGAGTGGGTCATGGCCTAAGCAACGTGCATTAGTTGCTTCAGTTTCGGTAGCTGACATGGCAACGTTATATTCGTTAATACCTTGTTCATCCCAACGACCTTCTGAACCGTCTGCAGTTGGAGCAGCAGTCCACTTGCAGCCATCACCTTCAAGATGCATCTTAAAGCCGTTGTATTTTGAAACGTAGTCTTCATCATAGTGGCGTGCTTTGTTGACAACAAAAAGCTTTTCATTGATGCCGCCGTAACCATCTTCGTCACGAGCAATCATAGTTGAGCCATCAATTGAAGCATCTTTACCAACAAGCATCGCGGTACAGTTATCTTTTTTCATGCATGTACTTCCTTTTTTAATCTATATTCAAATTTTGCTATTCATTAACCTGAATTTGTTGATTAACTTTAGCCCTGCCATTATTATAGTTGAATTCATAGCCAGGTTGCACGTTATAAAGATAAACATTGAAATTTAATGAGCCATCAGTAGAAACAGCTTGTAGATTTACCCCTCGTGCCATTAGTTCATTGCCCCTAAAAATTGCGGTTGCCTGGTAAATTACCCGCTTATTTTGACGTAATGCTTTACGCACCTTTGCTTCAAAAATTGTCTGAATTTTTTGATTAGAAAAAGCAGACTGAGTAAACAAATTCTTAGGGTTATTCTGATCACCTGACTGATTACGCGGACTGTAATTACCATCTTGATCAATACCAGCTGAAACAGAATAAGCAATTAAGTGGCCGCGATTATAAATTTGTGTGCCATTTCTACGATTATAGTGCCAGCCAGTGGGCTCTACAAATTGCCGTACTCTCAAACTATCATTAGCCACATTGCGCTTTTCTAAAAATGCAGTGTTAGGACGAGAGGTCCGGTTAAGTGAATCAAGATTAGAATAAATTACACGATTAACCTTCCATGAATTTTTCACTAAAGTTGAGCGGTTGTGATTCACTACAGTAAAAGCTTTATCTCCGCTCTTAAAATTCAAATTAGCTAACTTTTTATAATCAACATCAGACAATCCGCCATAAGCCTTATTCGCTTTAGAAGCATCCCCAATCGTGTTGGTTACATGCTGTTCATCATGATTACCGGTAAAATCTTTCAAAAATTGACTACCACTTGGATCGCCGCCAGCTTTAGTAAAAAGTCCCCATGCGATTGCTATCAGAACAATAACTGATGACAGAACTGTCCCCTGTTTTTTACGTTTTCTTCTTGCCATAAAAATCCTCCATTTATTAAGAAATAATACTAATTCAAACATCAGTTTGCAATAGAACAAAAGAAAAAAGCCATCTTTTTTCAAGATAGCTTTTAACTACGAGCCCAATCATCAAGCATTGATAAAAAGAAACTCTCTGATAAACGCTTAATCTTAGCCCCATCTTTAATCAATAAACGCGCTCTATTCAAGTCATCATTATCTTTTCTAAAGAAATCATGATCACCCATAATCAAATAATTCGTAGTATTTTCTACATTTTGATCAAGTTGACCACCCATATTGTTAATCATTTTTTCCGCATCGTGCTGATACATGTGTAAATTACCAGATAAAACAATATTTTTATCTTGAACAGGATTACGGAACCCAAGTTGGTAACAATCAACTTCATCCCCAGTTAAATCGACATTCTTAATTTTGCCAATTGCCTGCTCTAATAAATCCTCCGTAAAATGCTGATTAAAGTCGTTATACACCTTAATTGTATCAAGAGAATCTGCCAAGCCGTGGTGCTGTTCTACTTGAGCAATTCCCGCACGCTGCATGCAGTCAATCAAACGATTATGCTGGCGCGGATAATATACTCTTGCTAGGCGAAGCACATCGACATAATCATTATTTAAAACTGGCAAGTTGTACTTTTGACTAAGATCATATAAGAAGTTCAAGTCAAAGTTAACATTATAACCAATAATGATGTCATCACTGATAAACTCACGAAATTCCTTAATTGCCTGTTCTGCAGGAATTCCTTCATTAACTAACTGTTCTTCAGTAATTCCGTTTAATTTAGTAATAAAAGCAGGAACTTTATTATTTTTAGAGAATTTTACTAAATTAGTGTATTGATCAACAATTTGACCATTTCTCACTTTTACCCCACCCAGTTCGGTAATCCGATCACGGAAAGGACTAAGACCAGTTGTTTCAATATCAAGCATTGTGTAATTAGACAAAAAGTCTGGTTTTTCTTGTCCCTTTTGCCGGAGTTTATCTTGTGCACCATCTACATGCAAAACCCCGTTTTTTACGTAAATACTCATCGTTCACCCTATTTAGTTAAATTCATCAACATATCACGCGAGCTAGTTGCAAAGCCTGCTGATCTCTTCTTCAAATCATCTGGCATGTCTTCATCAGCCAAATCAGCTGCTACATACTTCCAATTTGGAAATTGTTCTACCAATTTAACCATTGGATCAAGAAGCTGTGGACTAGTCTCATCGACGCCAAGCTCTAAAACTACAACTTTCTTGTCTTCATTACCAGTTAAAAACCAACGAAAACGAGTATTAGCATCTGTATCAGGGAAGAAGTTAGCATTAAGCGGCATGTGCAACTCCATTGGACTGTTGCAATCTTCACATTTTGGCACTTCACCTTCACCCACTAAAAATTTTTTGACTACTTCACGATCATCTTTTTGTCCATGGTTAATACCACTAGAACATTGCATTCTGGTCCAATCGCCAAAGACATTGAAAATGTGATTCTCATTAAAACCAGCATTTTCAAAAAAGTGAGCAAAAGTACTAGTTGCAATAAAGTATTCCTTATCTTGCAAAAGTTTCTTTAAAGCTTGCATCGTTTCACCAGGTTCGTATTGAAGAGAATATTCATTCACCAATTCACTCCAAAAACCCCATTGTTCACTCCAAGATTCGAATTTCTTATCAAGGGCATCCCCAATTGTATGCACATCGTATTTGTCGGCAATTTTGCCAAACTGGTCATCGAAGTTTTCTTCACTTAAGATGTCCAATCCTTCTTCTTTAGCCATGCCATTACCTGCAGTAACGATCACTGCATCCGCATCTTTAATCCATTCTTTTACCTTAGTAAAATCTGCCATCTTTATCTCTTTTCTTATTTAGAATAACCGGTCAAACGTAATTGTCCATCGATGTATTCACCTAAGAACACATCATTGATTCCATTATAACCTGCAGCTTGTACTTCTTGCTCAAGCCATGCTTTTCATCCTGATTTTCTTATTCTTCAACTTTTTTGTTTAATTCTACCATAATAAAAAAGCAGCGTTTTTTGCGCTGCTTTTTAAATCTTATTATTTAGAAATTTCCTTAAGCCCAGCATGACGACGTCCCATGTTAAACCAAGGTGAAACGGTAAATGCTAAGACATCGTTTGCTACATAAATTAATGAGTTAATAGCCATAGCCAAGTTAGCATCGCCTTCAGCATAAGTAATGCCCCAAAGAATCAATTGGAACACGCCACTAGCGGTCCACCAGAAGTATTGGTTGTTATAACGCATGAAGCACATAATTCCGGCAGTAAGTGAGATAGCGAAACTAATTGCATCAACCCAAGGACGAGGATCATTAGTAAACTTACCAATTAAGTAACCAGAAACCACATAAACAAGCAAGGTACCAACGATGGCGATTAACCATTCTTTTGAGCCAAATTTTCTCAAATGGTTCTTAGTATCATTATTCCATGACTTTACTGACAAAATAACTGGTAAGTCCAAAGTTGCAATATAAGCAATTTGTTCAAAGATGGAAAGATAATTCTTAGCTGACCAACCTGCATAAATAAAGCAAGCTGCTGATACTAATCCTAACCATCCATTAATTGCCTTAGTAGCATTAATTGCCAATACACAAAGCGTACCTAATAAAGTACCAATAAAAGTAATTAAAGTTACGCTGGTAACCTTAGCTTGAATAAGTAATGCTAATTGAAAACCAAAAGCAAAAAACCATAAACAATAATTTTGTATTGGCCATCCCTTTAATTGATTAAATAGCCAAACGAAATAATTCTCGTGTTCTCTTTCCATCTACACAAACTCCTTTAAATTTAGGTTCACAAAACACAACATTTTGTGCCTTATCCGCTTTTTCCTAATAAAAGCATCGATATATATCGTAATCGAATTAAGCATTTTATACAATCTTGAATCTTACAAAATATTGTGCTAATAGCACTTAAAAATGTCTATATGTTGTGTTTATGAGAAAAATTATTAGTTTTGATTTTCATCTATATAAAATCAAATTTGAATACTTAAGAATATATAAAGGTACTCAAAAAGTACTATTCTGGAGTGACACACCATCATATAATATAAGTGTAAATTAGTGACATATTGTCATACTATCCAGATGATGGTAAAAAAATGTTTAAATCAACAAAATCACAATTTGCAATTAGAAAATTAAGTAAGGGCGCTGTTGCGGTTTTATTGACTTTCGGTATTTTCGCTAACACTACTTCTGGTATCGTGTCAGCTACAGTAAATGATGGTATCGATATAAGCGCTATCGAAATCAGAGGGGGTACAACAGATACTACTGAATCTTCAGTAGAAGATATTACTCCTGAATCCACTACTGAAGTTTCAACTTCAAATGATGATCAATCAACTCCAGTAAATTCAGAAATTACTCAAAATACAGAAACTATTTCTGAAAATACTCAAGTTGAAACTGCCACTGAAATCAACAAAGCTGAAAATACAGCTAAAGAAGAATCAACGGTAGAAAATGCAACTACTAATGATGCAACCGTCACCGAAGATCAAACCACTACTGATAAAACTGAAACTTCTTCTCCAGAAAATACAAATCAAACTGAAACAACTACTAAGAAGCCAACAATTAACGTTGATACTGAAAAAGTAGACAGAGAGGATGAAGAAGAAACAAAAAAATTAGAAGATATTAAAAAATATATCGAGGAAGTAGCTGCAAAACACCCATTGGGAATTGCCGGTATCTTCCACATCTTTGGTAATGAAGTAGATGGTCAAGTGCACATTGCTGGTAATATTGCCGCAGATAAAGTTGGCGCTGGCGATTTTGGCACTAACTCAGGTGCTACCAGCAACTTAACTAATGGTGATATTCACTACATCGGTAGCATTGACCACCTCAATAAAATTAATGGTGACAACAAGTTAGTTATCTTCGGCCCAGACATTGAATACCGTTCATACGAAAATGGTGGCGCTATTCAAGTTAACTTTGGTACTAAGGATGAACCTAAATGGCAAAAAGTTGACATTAAGCACAGCCACATTATTCAAGCTGACAAGCCTTTAGACATTCAAGGTGAGTTAGACAAATTAGGTGAAAAGTCAGACAACTGGGCAGGCCAAAGCCAAACTGAGGGTGTTAAGGCTGACTTCACTGACCACAATAACAGTTGGATCGATGTTTCCGAAGCAATCAAAAATGCCGGTGATAGAAAAGAACCTATTTACGTAACAGTTGATGCTAGTCACATCTCAGGTGATAACAAGCGCAATATCACTATCAAGGGTATCCCTGCTGGTGAAAATGCTCCAATCATCATTTTGAATGTTACTAATGTTCAAAACGGAGACTTGACTGTAAATACACATCTGGTTTTAGAATACTCAGACCAAAACAATGTAAATGGTTCTAGTGAAAAGCATGGTCAAGCTAACAAGTTATTGTGGAACTTTGGTACCAACCTTAACTCATTGAACATTGATGGTGACTACCACTTAGGCAGCATTCTAGCTTCAAACGCACACATTACTACAAATGTAAACGTGGATGGTAACATCATCGGAGACAAGGTTACTATCAAAGGTGAAAGTCACCGTTGGGACTTAGTTCCACCAATGGAGGAAATTCAGATTCCTGAAGAGCCTAAGCCGGAAGACCCAACTCCGGAAGACCCAACTCCGGAAGACCCAACTCCGGAAGACCCAACTTCGGAAGAGCCTAAGCCGGAAGACCCAACTCCGGAAGACCCAACTCCGGAAGAGCCTAAACCCGAAGAGCCAACTACACCTCCTACTGATGAAGAACTTCCTCCTAGTGAAGAAGACTTCATCCGCCCACTTCTTGAAGATGTAGTAGACCCTATCGGAGAGGAAGAAGAACCTAAAGAAGAGGAAAAACAAGATGAAGAAGACTTCATTCGTCCGCTTCCTGAAGATGTAGTAGACCCTATCGGAGAGGAAGAAGAACCTAAAGAAGAGGAAAAACAAGATGAAGAAGACTTCATTCGTCCGCTTCCTGAAGATGTAGTAGACCCTATCGGAGAGGAAGAAGAACCTAAAGAAGAGGAAAAACAAGATGAAGAAGACTTCATTCGTCCGCTTCCTGAAGATGTAGTAGACCCTATCGGAGAGGAAGAAGAACCTAAAGAAGAGGAAAAACAAGATGAAGAAGACTTCATTCGTCCGTTTCCTGAAAATGTAGTTAAGTCTACAACTAACAAGGTTCAAGAACAACAAAAAGAAGAAAAGGCAACTCCTCAAACAAGCACCAGTACAGTCGTTGAAACATCAACTGAAAAAGAGATCGCTTTGCCAGAAACTGGCGAAAAGCAGAACCCACTTATCTCTATCGGTGCTGTGATGAGCGCAGTTGCAGTGGCTCTTCTCTCACTTGGCCTTATTATCAAAAAGAAGAACTAATTACGAAAACTACTCATCTAAGAGTCGTTTTTTAATTATTTCTGAATAGTGACATTGTGTCATTTATAAATCAAAAAAATAGTTGATACGATTAATATAATTAATTTAAGAAGCGAGGCTGAATATATTGAAATCAAACATAACAAGTATTCCCAAAAAAGTAGTTAAACGTACTACTTCATTATTTAGTTCCCCGTCTCTACCTACCAAAAAAATTACGATTAATTATTACGATGCCGAAGGCAATAAAGTTGACTCTCATTCTCTTAATCCAGTCAAGGATAACCGGGTTATCACCAAGGATGCCTTAAGAATCTTAATTGATTTGCATATTCCTCAATATTATAAAATCATGCCATACTTTGCTTATCCAGAAGAAGACATTACTCTAAATAATATTCCTGACGAAATCATGATCGCAGTAAAACCTAGCTGCTTTTCTTTCTAAAATTAATGTTGTGAAGCACCTGAAGTAGTGTCAGGCTTTTCTTCAACCTTTTCTTCTTTAGCCGCCTTAGCCTTAGTAGAAGCACCACTGACTGCATCTGGATCAGAATTTCTACGATAAGTTGCACCAGTTGTTGCGTCATCATCAACTACCAATTTTTGACCAGTAGTTTCACAGAAGTACTTAACTAATGGATACAAATCTTGTACCCATTCATAAATACCAGCATAGTTGCCGTTATCATCTTCCACACGCTTATAGTAGTGCAAAACCAACTGCTTTAAGTTACCGGTTGGCACGGGCATATAAACATCATCGTGACCATCTTGCTTTTCACGCAATGCATGAACAACCTTCTTAGCATTAGGAATAACGTCACGTACATCTGGGTGAACTGCACCCATGTTATCCCCAACTTGATCAGGAGTACGCTTAGCTTTCATCTTTGCATTTGGATCGACTGGACGGTTGTACCACAAGAATTGATTATTATCGTCAACAAAGGTCATTTCACCAATCGTATTACGAAGCATCCAATTCAATTGATTTACTGTCAAAAGACCTGAATCAAGCTTAACATAGTCATCACCTTCTGCAGCGTGAACCTTCTTAGCAGCCTTGTCTAACCAGTCAGGATCATTTTTATCGATACCTTCAACTGTATACCTAGACTTTCCTTTTGCTTCAAAGTCTTCTCTTAAATATTCATCAGAATTCATATTGTGTAACCATTTGGGCTCAGCCATAATTTCATCCCCCTAAAAGAATTATCATTGTTACTTTGATTATATAGTGGAAGTGGTTACATTTCAATAAAAGATATCATTTATAGGAATATTATTTGTGTGAATATCATATATTAAATTATATAAATATTTACATAAAAATAAGGGATTAACACCCCTTACATCTTAGTTTCAACTGTATGCTTATCCAAATGAATAATTACATCAAACATAGCCTTTTCTTCTGGTGATATCTTGTGAGCCACCTCAAGTACAGCTACCTTAGGATTTTTAAGCAAGGTCTTGTGAATATCAAGGGACAGCTTAGGATCAAGCGCACTCGTTGCTTCATCAGCCAGTAAGATTGGTCTGCCAGAAAGCAGCGCACGTGCAATTTCTACTCTTTGAATTTGACCACCTGAAAGTTCACTACCGTTTTCACCGACTTGTTTGTCTAAGCCTTGTTCTTTCACCAGTTCATCAAGTCCTGCTTCATTAATTACTTGCTTCAATTGCTCATCACTAACTTGTCTTCCCAATGTGATGTTAAAGCGAAGTGTATCATCAAACATAAACGGCTTTTGATTGACATAAGAATAATAGTTATGGGCTGCATCCCAATTACCCGTTACGTTCTTATTATTAAGCAAAATCTTACCACCTTGCGGCTTCTTTAATCCAAGAAGCAATCGCAACAAGGTCGTTTTACCCCAACCACTTGGGGCCATGAGCAAGACCTTTTCACCAGGCTTAATCTGCAAGCTTACACCGTCAAAAATACGCTTATGATCGCTATTAGTAACATAAGATAAATCCGCAACTTTCATGCCTTCAAAATGACTGATCTTTTGCTTATCATCTTTCATCACGTGCTGCAAAGCCGTTTGCGTCTTTTCCCACATCGGCACTGTTGATTTAACCTGATTAAATTCATTAAACAGCGTTACGACTGGCGTTATAAAGTTCATCGCCAAGTCGACCATCATAACCAAGGTACCAACCTTTAAGTTGCCTTGCATCATCAATATTCCACCAACAGTACATGGAATAATAAAACAGAAAAGTTCCGCAGCTGAATAAATCAACTCCAGTGCCCATGCCTGCGTCAAAGTCATATTTCTTAACGCATTTTCCATTTGTTGGGCAGCGTTTGCGGCACGCGTTACAATATTTGTTCGCACGTTATAAAGCTTAGTAGCTTGCGCACCATTCAATGAATCAGATACGTGCTGTGTATAATTGGCATTAGTTTTAGCCCAGATCTTGGATTTTTTAGTAATAATTGGACTGGTAATCATTTGCACTAACGCTGGTGCAATTGTCGCTACTAAAAATACTAAAGTCATTTGCCAAGAACTATAAAATGCAAAACTAATCGCACCAAAAAATGATAGTCCTTGAAAAATCATATCTAATTGAGCAGTAACACGATTAGTTTCAATTTGCTTCAAATCGTTGGTCATCAGTGACAAGCCACTCTTAATATCTGGATCCCCCTGATCAACCAGATAGCGCAGGTTAGCTCTCTTCAAAGTCATGTTGACATCACGAATGATTCCCATTTTAACTGTTTCATAAACAAAGTTGCTGGCCATGAAGCACATTTGTCCTAGAGCAGTCAATAAAGCTAGTCTAATCAAATGCATGTAATCATGTGAACCAGATGAAGCCACATTCAACATGATTTGGATCATGTAAGCTACAAAGACGATGTTGCAGGCTTTAATTGCAGCCAAAATGGTAAAGCTAATTATTTGGCTTTTTTTAGCATATTTAAGACTCATAAACTCTCCTTTTTTATATACTTGAACCATTATACCCGCATACTTGTCTTTTTCTCAATCTGATACGATAATTAATGTAATACATTCTATTTTTAATAAAGACTGAAAGGAAATTCTATGAAAACTGGTACTAAAATTATTACTTTAGACAACGGTTATCACTTATGGACCAACACTCAAGGCGAAGGTGATATTCATTTATTAGCTCTTCACGGCGGTCCTGGCGGCAACCACGAATACTGGGAAGACACTGCTGAACAATTGAAGAAGCAAGGTCTTAACGTTCAAGTTACCATGTACGATCAATTGGGTTCTCTTTATTCAGATCAACCTGATTACTCTGATCCTGAAATTGCTAAAAAATATTTGACTTACGAATACTTCTTAGACGAAGTTGATGAAGTGCGTGAAAAGCTTGGCCTCGATAACTTTTATTTAATTGGTCAAAGCTGGGGTGGACTTCTTGTTCAAGAATACGCAGTTAAATATGGTCAACATTTAAAGGGTGCCATCATTTCATCCATGGTTGACGAAATTGATGAATACGTTGCTTCAGTTAATAGAAGAAGACAAGAAGTTCTTCCACAGACTGAAATCGACTTTATGCATGAATGCGAAAAGAACAATGACTACGACAACCAACGTTACCAAGATGATGTCCAAATCTTGAACATTAACTTCGTTGACCGTAAGCAACCTTCTAAGCTTTACCACTTGAAGGATATCGGCGGTAGTGCTGTTTACCACGCATTCCAAGGTGATAACGAATTTGTCATCACTGGTAAGTTGAAGGACTGGCACTTCAGAGATCAATTGAAGAACATCAAGGTTCCTACTTTGCTTACCTTTGGTGAAAATGAAACTATGCCAATTTCTACTGCTAAGATTATGCAAAAGGAAATTCCTAACTCACGCTTGGTTACTACTCCAGATGGTGGTCACCACCACATGGTTGATAACCCAGACGTATACTACAAGCACTTAGCTGACTTCATTCGTGAAGTTGAAAACGGCACTTTTAAAGGTGAATAAAGATTGAAAAGAAGTCCAATTTGGGCTTCTTTTTTCTCCCTAATATGCTAGAATTAGAACAATTTAACATATTTAAGGGGATGACAATATGAGGAAACTGATTGATTTACACCTTCACCTAGATGGTTCCGTACCATTCACCACTATCAAAGAGTTAATGACCATCCATGGCCTGCCTACTATTGATGATCAAATTCTGCGGCAAAAACTATCGGTGGGTCCTGACTGCCGTGATTTAAATGAATTTCTGGAGAAATTTGCTTTTCCCGTTCATTTAATGCAAACGGCAGCTGATCTGCAACTGATTGTATTTAGTTTGCTAAAAAAAATAAAGAAACAGGGACTGGTTTACGTCGAGATTCGTTTTGCGCCCCAGCTTCATACTGAGCAAGGTCTGACTCAAGAGGAAGTAGTGCGCGCAGCGATTAGCGGCTTAAACCAGTTTTTTAATTGGCAAAAAATGCATTCCTCTAGTCAGCCTGAGCTACATGCTAATCTGCTGCTGTGCCTGATGCGACTACCTCATAATTATGACCAGAACCTAGAAACGATCACTGTAGCTAAGCATTTTCTGGACCGTGGCGTCAGTGGCTTAGATCTAGCTGGAGCCGAAACGCCCGCCTTTGCCATCAGCAATCATACTTCTTTGTTTAATCTTGCTAGTCAAAACAGCATTCCTTTCACCATTCATGCAGGCGAAGCGATGGGCCCAGAGTCGATTTACCAAACGTTAGATTTAGGAGCCAGGCGCATCGGCCACGGCATCCGCTGCATTGAAGATACGCAGCTAGTAGCAGAGCTCATCCAAAACAAGATCACGTTAGAATGTTGCGCTACCTCAAATTTGAATACTAAAGTATTTGATCAAATTGACCACTACCCTGTTAAAAAGTTGCTCAATCAGGGCGTTAACGTCACGCTCAATTCTGATGACATGACCGTTTCTAACATCGACTTGCCCCATGAATACCAACTGTTAGAAGAAAAGACGGGGTTAACTCGAGCCGACGAAAAACAACTCTATTTAAACGCGGTTACTGCCGCCTTTTGCTCAAATGCGGAGAAAAAGCGATTATTTTCTTTAATCTAAATGTGCTAAAATCAAACTAATTTTTAAATTAACTATGATGGAGAAAAATTATGAAAGCAGTAGTTCCAACAGGAAAAATTTATTTAGGTTCACCATTTTACAGCGATGCTCAAAGAGAAAGAGCAGCCAAGGCAAAAGAGTTGTTAGCAAAGAATCCAAGCATCGCGCATGTCTTCTTCCCCTTTGATGATGGTTTCACCGATCCGGACGAAAAGAATCCTGAAATCGGCGGTATCAGAAGCATGGTTTGGCGGGATGCGACTTACCAAAATGATTTAACTGGTATTTCAAATGCCACTTGCGGCGTATTTTTATATGATATGGATCAATTGGATGATGGTTCTGCCTTTGAGATTGGCTTCATGCGTGCCATGCACAAGCCGGTAATCTTGGTGCCATTTACTGAGCATCCTGAAAAAGAGAAGAAAATGAATCTGATGATCGCTCAAGGCGTAACCACGATCATCGATGGCAATACTGAATTTGAAAAACTTGCTGAATATAACTTCAACGAATGTCCTTCTAATCCAGTTCGCGGCTACGGCATTATCTAATATCAATAAGCAATCCCTTAATTTCATTAAGAAATACATAAGTCAGTGACAATATGTCATTTTTATCTATACTTATTTCTCGTAAGCGTGTATAATTAATATCATGATATAGAAAATGATATTGATGTAAATGTGTCAGGAGAAATGTGTATGAATAAATTAACTAAACTCACCGCTGGTGCTGCCTTAATTGGCGCTTTAGCTGTTGGTACTGTTGCATGTAGCAACAATGATCACAGTGAATCAACCCAATCTTCTAAGGTTGAAAAGTCAAAGAAGAATACTAATAAGGCAGTTAAGCAAAACGAAACCAAGCTTAAGAGAACTAAAATTGATCTCAGTCAAAGCGAAGCTTTAAACAAATTCAATGAAAAATACCCTAACAAGAAAATTAAGAGTATTGATTTGAAGCAAGAAAACGGTACCTACGTTTATGAAATCGACGGTTTTGACAAGACTAATGAATATACTGCAACAATTAACGCCGATACTGGCAAGTTGTTACATTCACATTCTGAAAAGCTTGACTTAGACGATCGTCACCAAAAAGCGCTTGATCTTGATAGCGTAATCAGCCGTGATGAAGCAACTAAGATTGCGGAAAAACATGCTGACGGCGTAAGTAAAGAATGGAATCTTGAACTCGATGAAGACGATGGCAAGGCTTACTGGGATGTTGAAGTAAGCGATGGCACTAAGTCAACTGAAGTTAAGATTAATGCCACTAGCAAAGACGTTGTGAGAACTGATCGCGATCATGGCGATGATAATGACTAAAAGTGTCTGGGAAAAAACTAATTCTCAGACAGGAAAAAAGAACGATGATTTCCTA
>NZ_PCZF01000022.1:0-34396 GCF_002554115.1 Lactobacillus sp. UMNPBX4 | reverse complement strand
GCGCATCATAGTTTAGCTTGATGATTTTCTTTTGCTTAGAACTAGGATAAAAGCGAAGCTTAACGCCAAAATGATAGGCTAAGCTGCTCATTCTCTTCATGATTTCACCTCCTCGTATCGTAGAGTCTCTGGAAATGCAGCAACGCATCGCTGGTTAAAAGAACTGAATGCGTTAAAATTTGACTCCTGATCATCATATAAATTACAAGCAAAATAATGGTATAAGGGCAAACACGCCAGCCTACTTTATCCCAATCTATCTTTTTTATATTGACTTCTACTTTTATTTTCCCTTTTCTTACTTTTTTTCCTTAATAATATAAATTGGTCGATTCTTCACTTGTAAATAAATTTTACCAATATAGCGTCCAATAATTCCGATACAAAGCAGCTGCAAACCACCAATTAATAAAATCACGGAAACCAAACTAGCCCAACCAAAGATACTAGATCCTGGATTGATAATTTTTCTGACAATGACAAAAAGCATACCAGCAATCGACAATATAAAGGAAATTATCCCAATCCAAACTGATAAATTTAAAGGTGCTTGTGAAAAGTCGGCGATTCCACTTAATGCATACTTGAATAGCTTCTTGGTCGTCCAATCAGTATCGCCAGCAACACGCTTTACATTATGGTATTCAAGATATTTAGTTTTAAAACCAACCCAGGAAAAAATTCCCTTAGAAAAGCGACTATACTCAGGCATTGACAAAACGGCATTAACCATCTGTCGTGTCATCATGCGATAATCCCGTTCACCTGAAACGATCTCGGTTTTAGACATTTTATTAATCACCTTATAAAATTGATCGCTCAAAAATGATTTAAATTTACTCTCCCCCGTGCGATCAATTCGACGACACCCTACCGCATCATACTCACCAGATTCAAGCAGCCGGTACATTTTCGGTAAAAACTCAGGCGGATCTTGTAGATCTACGTCCATTAAGACTACATAATCTCCCTTAGCAGCTTTAAGACCTGCATAAATTGCTGCTTCTTTGCCAAAATTTCTTGAAAAAGAAATATAATGTACGGCTTCATTTTCTTGGTGCAGCTTTTGCATCTCCTGCAAGGTATGATCACGAGAACCATCATCGACAAACCAATACTCGGCTTTGACTGGCATATCATGCAATACTTTTTGCACCGCTGGATAAAACAGGGGTAATGACTCCTGCTCGTTATAGCACGGCACCACAATTGACAATTTTTTCATTCTACTTCCCGACTTTTCTAAAAGTAATTATTTTATTAATAATAAACTGAATTAGTGTAGCAACAAAAGTCGCTACCGCCTTCACGATTAAGTGAGGGTAACCTAATTGTGTAACAAAGATAAATAAGGAAACTGTGGTAAAAACAGTGGTGATTTGACCGACAAAAAAATACGAAATGAACCGTAATAAAAGTCGGTCGTGTACCTTGAAATTAGTATACGAATTCCAAAAGAAATTATTAATTATTCCGCAAGTTGAGGAAATAATATTAGCAATTTCTACATTCATCCTGAAATGCGTCAAAATCGTGTAGACTCCAAAGTCAACAACTAGCCCTAACCCTCCAATTAAAACGTATTTGACTAATTGGATGAAACTCTCTGAATAGATTATTTTTTTCATTCTCTAAACTCATTTTCCTATTTTCAGTATCCAAAGTGACAAAGGATACTTATACTACTTCTATCTTTGAATACCGGGCTTTTTCTTAATTTAAAGCACAAACATTTCTATGATACTAAAAGAAACGCAATTAATCATAAAATCTTCCAAATTAAAGATTTTATTTTTTGTGTGCATTGAAAAAACTGCCTAAATTTGACCTAGACAGTTTGCACTACTTTTTAAAAGTATCTTCAATTAACGAGACACAACCACTCTTTTTTAGGACATCAATAACTTCCTTCGCAGTTTTGGCATCCCCGTCAAAGACCGCCTCATAATATGTGCCGAGCACACTATTAATCCCAATAGCTCCATCAACCGGCAATTCGCGTAAAAATTGAATCGCGCGATCGGTATATTTTTTACTAGCATTCTTATGAAAACAACAATTCAAGAAATTAACGGCAATTATCGCAACAAACTGTAAAGTGAACGTATCGGTGGCCGGATTTTTCTCATATGAACGAAATGCGGAATCAACTAATTGATAGGCATCATCAATATCTAAAAAGATCACAGCTTGACTCAAATAATGATAAGCCGTCCTGTTCCAATCTTCATCCATGATGATTGCCTTTACCTTTCTCTTCAGTTCGGGACTAATCCGTTTGTCTGAATGAAGTACCCAGGCATAGGCATTCTCTAGTCTAAACTTAAGCCAGAAACTAGGCGGACATGTACCTCCTCGATTTGCTATTTTGGCCGCAATTTCATCCAGCTTTTTCAGATCTTTGCGATTTTGAGCAAAACTAATTTGATTCATCAAATCAAAATCAGGATCAGTTGTATTATCAGAATTATTAACTTGGCTAAAAAAACTTCCAACATCAAAATGATGCTTTGATAAAATTCTGATCAACAAATTCGCATCAATTTCATGAATATCTCTTTCTACCTTAGAATAAAATGATTCTGAGATAATTCCAGCTGCCATTTCTGTTTGGGTCATCCCTGCATGCAAACGTAAACTTTTTAATGCTTCTCCGATTGTCATTAATAACTCTACCTTTCATTATTTATAACTTGTAATGATTTTGCTAACTCGTTCGCAGCAATACTTTACGATCGCTTGACCGTAATCCGTGCGATCTGGATTTGCTTTTGAACTAGCTGCAAATGGAACTTGCTGCTTTTTTTCAGCTAGACGATTCAAAATTTTAATATCAGATAAGCAGAAATTATGGATATTAGTGCGATGCTGATCCAAGTTTTCTGCTAAAACACGGTAATCTTGGCCATCCATTTCATTACGCCAAGCGGCCAATTGATCATTGAAGCGCAACACAATTAAAGCATATTCTTTGAAATGTTCTCTAGCTGGCACAATTACCAGTTCATTATTGTCGGGATCTTTTTGCAAATAATCTAAGGTAGCTTGATTAAATGAAACATTTTTGCGTTCAATAATTTTGTTTAATTGCTCATACACATTTTGAGTATAAGCTTGAATGATTTCATCAGTATCAGTTGGATTATCAATCAGTTTTAATTCTTTCAATAACTTTCCCGCTTGCAACAATTTTTTGAGAGGATCGACAGAATCTTGAAGATTAAACATGATTTCATCAACTTTTTTGAGTTTTTCGATTTCTTGTGTTGTCATTTTGTTTTTTCCTAAAGATTTAACTGTAACTTCACTTTCATTTTACCTTATTAACTTACCAAATATACAAAAAGAACATTAACCAATCTCGGTTAATGTTCTCTTGCTTTATTAGCTAAAATTCAACTATTTCTTCAAAGCTAACTTCTTAGCTGGAATCCAGTTGTTAGTGCCGGCAATCTTGTAGTAAGTCTTGCCATGAATCTTAGCCTTTTCATTAAAGGTATAAGTATGGTTTGGACGTGCGTAGTGCTTGTTAAACTTACCTGCACGGTTGTACATCTTAATCTTCTTATTACCCTTGATTCTTACCTTAATATGAACCTTATGAGTAGTGAGCTTAGTGTTAGCTACCTTAATAAATTGGTTCTTGCCAATTTGGTAATACTCCTTACCCTTAATTGTAACAATCTTAGCATTCTTCAAGGCCTTGATGGTCTTACCACGCTTAAGCATCTTGACATACAAGCCTTTTCTGACTAACTTACCGTGCTTGTTGTAAACGAAAGCGTTGTGAGTTAAACGAATCTTCTTAGGAGCAGTTGAAACTTTAGTCTTAGTCTCGGTTTCCTTAGCTACTTTCGGAGTCTTAACTGGTTCTTGCTTGTCTTCCTTCTTAGTTTCGACTGGAGTTGAAGCAATGATTGATTGAGCGTATTCGGCGTCTAAGATGTCTTGTAACTTCTGTTGTGCTTGAGCAAGCTTGCTCTTGGCAGTTTGCAACTTAGCGTCCGCTTCGTCGTAAGCCTTTTGAGCTGCAGCGACTTTAGCGTCAGCCTTATCCTTGTTGGTCTTCAAGTCGCCGTTCAAGACTTCATTTGCATCGTCATAATTCTTTTTAGCAGTATCATATGCTTTTTCGGCATCAGTTACGGCTTTTTTAGCATCAGCTAAAATTGTTTTAGCATTCTTTAAGTCTTCAACGTGTTGCTTTAAGTTGTCTAACTTAGTTTGTTCTGCTTTGGCGGTGTTGCCTTTATCAGTAGCAGTTTGCTTTAAAGTTGGAAGATCTTTTTGAGCTTGAGCAAGCTTGCTCTTGGTTTGAGTTAAAGTGTCGTTGGCAGTCTTTAATGCTGCTTCAGCTTCTTTTTGAGCTTTTACAGCAGCCTTATAATTCTTAACTTTTTCATCCTGAGATGCAGTTAAAGTCTTATATCTATCTGTCGCTTGCTTTAAATTGTCTTTTTGAGTTAATAAATCACTTTGATCATCAGAGATTTGCTTATTGATTCTCTTGATAGTATCTTGGGTATCTTGAATAGCTTTATTAAACTTTTCTACTTGATCCTCCAATGGCTTTTGGATGTCATTAAGATTATGATTGTAATCTTGGGTATCTGCATTGACCGCATCTTTTGCACTGTTAGCTGCAGCTTTAGCAGTTTGAACAAAGCTAGCCTTTTCAGGATTTGCAACGTATGAATTTACTAGATCTTTATATTGATCAATAGTGAAGCCTTTATTAGGATTATCTTCTAGACCAGCTGGAACCATATCATAATACGTTGAACCATCATGTCGTTCTTCAGTAAGTGTAGGATTATATACTCTCTTATATTTATATTCTGGGAAAATATCGGTTGAAGATACTACACCAGCATTAGCCATACCAATTCTATCTTGATATGGATTTACCATAGAGATGTAGTGACCAATGACCTTGTCGCCACCTCCGTAAAGAATAAGCCCATGCTTTTCCCAAAAACTATTATTTTTATTCCACTGATCATACGTTAGATTACCAGTATCATAACGATATTTTGCATATTCTGGATGTTCATTAATTAGATCATCAATGTAATTTTGTTCACTCATATACAGAGGTACTTGATAACCACCATAAGCAATATCTTCTTCGTCATCGAAGAATGGACCGTTTTCTGGATGATTAATTGGGTGATCAAAATTATGAGTTAACAAATAGTCAGATGACATCATTGCAACTGCCATAGCTGTTAAAGAAACTTTTGGTACACGTAATTTATAACTATTTCTAACGTTAACCAAATCATCAAGATCGTTTAAAGCGCTCTTCATTTCAGCTAATGAAGTGGCATCCCCATCCTTACCCAATTGTTGACCAGGATGATACCAAGTAAGTTTTACATTTTTGAACTTACCATCATTCATTAAAATGCCGTATGCTGTCTTAGCATCTTCACGTTGTTCATCAGTTAATGATTGATCTTCTGCTAATGACTTAAAGAATCCAGCTGCAGTATTTGCTAAGTCCTTGGCCTTTTGCAAATCTTGTTTTTTCTTACCCAAAGTAATTTTATCAGTATCTAATTTGGCTTTAGCTGTTTGAGTATCAGATTTGGCTTTATCTAACTTCCTATTAATGCCTTTTAATGTATCTTGATTATCTTTTAATACATCTTGAGCATGCTTTAATACGCCTCGATTACGCTCAATATTTTGGGTTAATTTATCGACATTACCTTGATAAATATCACCTGCATCTTTAGCTTCAGTAACGCCCGTACCCTTCAAAGCATCGCTAGCATTTTGAACATCTTGATCGGCTTTATTCTTGGCAGCAGTCTTATCATTTACATCTTGAGTGTCAGTCTTAACATCTTTACCAAGTTTATCAATTTCATTTTGCTTATCTGTTACTGCTTTTTCTGCATTAGTCTTTGCATCGTTTGCGTTCTTTACTACGCCGTTTTGCTTAGTAACATCATCTTTAGCAGCTTGAACCATAGCTGAATTGTTAGCTTCATCAACCAAAGCTTTGGCATCCTTTTCTTTATCTTTAGCGTCAGTCAATGCCTCATTCTTTTGATCAGCAATCTTCTTTAATCCAGCAACCTTGTCACTTTGTGCTTTGTAGTCAGCGTCTGGCTTTTCGGCATCTTTTTTAGCTTGATCCAAATCGCCTTGAGCTTTGTCTACGTTGCCTTGTTCAGTCTCAACTTTCTTTTTTGCACTAGCAACATTAGCCCTAGCAGCCTCTTCTGGTGTTTGTGCTTTTTGAGTAGTCTTAGTATCATTAACCGCCTTAGTATCAGCCTTAACCTCATTATTCACATTGGCATTTACCAATACTAAACTAGCTAACGCTGCGGCAGCAGCACTTGTTACTTTAATCTTCTTATTCATCCTAATATCTCCACTTATTAAAAAAACAAATAACAAATATTGTCAACTTTATCTTAATTTTGAAATTTCAATCGCACAATCTAATCTGCAAAATTGAAATTAAAAAGTAAAAATTTAATTTTCTACTAATCTCATCTCCCTAATTTAAGCTCAAATAGTTCTCATAACCACACGCCTTAATCAAATCCAAAATCTCTTCAGCATCTACCTTTTTCTTATTTAGCAAGGCTTCATAATAATCTGCAATCATTTTTGCTAATCCAAATTCAATCTTATCTGGTATCTTTCGCAAAAATCGGATTACCTTTTTGGCCTCATACCTGTTATTCTGCTTATAACAAATATTCAAATATCGCACGGCGATACTGGCAATTAACTGCAGCTGACGATCCTCGATCTTCTCATTCTTAGTAAACTTTGAAATGAGCGCATTGATTATTCCTTCCAAATTGGAATACTTATACAAATACAAGGTATGAAAGAAAAACCACAAGATATCATCGTTCCATCTTTCAACTTGCCAAACGTTATATCTTAGTTTTCTTTTATCTTCATCGGGAAAATCCTGACTTTCACCTTTAAGCTCAGCCAATAACCAATCTATCAATCGCTTCATTTGCAAATTAGTCGACTGCTTTTTTATTTTCTCTAATTTTTTATAATCACGTGCAAAATAAGCATTAGTAACCAGATCTTGCAGCTCTCTTCTTTTAATTCCTGAATCATCAATATCTTTAAAAAATTTGAGTACCGAAATCTTATTTTGATTCAGGATTTTGATTAAACTACTAGCCCTAATTGCATTAGATTCTTTTTCTATTCGCCAATATTGCGACTTACTAATTATTCCCGCTACCATTTGTTCCTGCGTCAATCCGTGCAGGTTTCGCACTTGATGTAATCTCTCACCAATATTCATATTCATCACCTTTATGGAAGCCAGGCTAGATAATTATCGTAGCCGTTCTTCTGTAATACTTTAGTTATCAAATCTAACCGTTTCTGATCATGGTTAATTAAAGCTTGATAGTATATAGTCACCAATTTATGAAACATAATAACGGGATTCGTTGGCAGTTCTTTTATAAACTGAATAGTTTGCAAAACTGAGCCGAGATCATTTTCTTGATACGAACGCCCCAAGTAACTCATCATTACATTCACCAAGGCAACCAATGTTAAAGAATCATTTAGACTGATACTATTTTTGTTTTCATAGATATCTGTAATTAAAATCTTTATCTCACTTGTATCGTATAAAGACATAAAACTAGCCAAATTCCATAATGCAGTTTCATCCCATTTACCTAATCTTCCAAAATTGCTTTTTATTTTTCTCTGGGCATCATCAGAAAGATCAGCTTTCTTATTTGTCAAAGTAGCTATAACTGCTGTCAATTCTGCTTTAAAAATCGGCTCATCTTTTTGTTCTTTTTTCAACCAGGCTACATTGCGATTATTAATGGCCGATCGAATACAACGATATTGAATTTTGCGTTGCATTGACTGATCAAACACACTAAAAAAATCACGCACAGAAACATGATTTTGCTTCAAAATCGCTAACAGGTCATCAATATTAATTTCACTTTTTCCATTTTCTACTCGAGAATAAAAAGATTCTGTTACCACGCCAGCGCACATTTGTGTCTGTGTTAAATTTAAGGAATCTCGTATTTCTCTTAGTTGTTCTCCAATAGTCATACTTTTTTCCTCATTTGTTTCATATTTTTAATATATAAACACTTGAGATAAAAGTCTCGAAATCTTCCAAAACGACTATTTTTATTAAAAAAATCACACCCCTCAAGCTAAAAAAGATTAAAGGATGCGATTATTATTTATTCATCAATTTCAACATCATCAATTATTGACGCATAACCACAGTCTTGAATAATTGATTTTAAAGATCTGGCTTTCTGTTCATCACCACTAAAAACAGCTTGATAGAACTTGCCTATCAACTTTTCCAATCCAATTGCAGGATCTACCGGCAATTCTTGCAAAAACTTAAATGTACTTTCCGTATAACTCTTATTAGCATGTTGATGATAGCAACAATTCAAATAATTTATCGTAATAAAAGCCATAAACTGCAAAGTAAAGGTATCGGTAGCTGGATGTTTACGATATGCAGCATAAGCAGCCTCTACTAACTGCTTTGAATCATCAACATCCAGGAGAATTACTGCTTGACTCAAAAAATGATAAGATGTCCGATCCCAATTTTCATTCAAAACCAGTTTCTTTATTTTTTTCTTCATTTCAGGAGAAATTTGATCATTTGAGCGTAATGCCCAAGCATAAGCTAATTCCAACTTGAATTTAAGCCATAACGGAGCCTGTACCTCCCCATTTTCAATTTTTCGCTTAATTTTATCCAGCGCTTTTACATCTCTTCTATTTTGAGCAAAAGTAATCTCACTAGTTAATTCAAAAAAAGGTCCAGCAGACGACTGATTATTAATTTGTGCAAAAAATCCAGTAACATCAAAATGATGAACCGACAAAATTTTAATTAAAGTTTCTGCATCAATTGCATGCACACCACGTTCAACTTTAGAATAAAAAGATTCACTTACAATTCCTGCCGCCATTTCTGTCTGACTCATTCCCGCATGCAAACGCCGGCTTTTTAATGCTTCACCGATTGTCATCTATTTATTCCGTCCTATTTAATTTTGTTTACTTCATCTAAGCTCAATTCAATATAATTACCGCGCTTTAAATCTTCCGGCAATTTCAAATTTCCCATCGAAATTCGTTCAAGTTCAACCACTTTCATCCCTACCGCACCAAACATGCGCTTAATCTGATGATATTTTCCTTCACGAATTTTGATTTCAATTTCAGAACTATCATGTTCTTCATCCTGCGCCAGAATCTTCAACTCTGCTGGCTTAAGCTTAGTTCCATCCCCTAAAGTCATTCCACTAGCAAAAGTTTTCACAGTTTCGTCATCAGCTACGCCTGCAATTTTCGCGCGATAAATCTTATCAACGTGCTTATTAGGAGCAAGCAATTCATGATTTAGTTGGCCATCATTAGTCAGTAACAGCAAACCAGTTGTATCTTTATCTAATCGTCCGACTGGCGTAATTCCTTGATATTGATCCTGCGGCTTGAGCAATGAAATTACTGTTCTTTGACTACGGTCTTCAGTTGCCGAAAGTACGCCCTTGGGCTTGTTCATCAAGAAGTAATGATATTTTTGATAATTAACCTCTTGTCCATCTAACAATACTTCATCGGATTCCTTAACCTGCTGTTTCGGTGTTTTTACCACATCACCATTTACAGTGATAATGCCTTTTTTAATTAAAACGTGCACTCCTTTTCTAGAGCCGACGTTCATATTAGCTAAATATTTATCAATGCGCATGAGAACCATCCTTTTTAGCAACTGGTACATTCTGCAAACAAAAAGTAAAATTATCTTCCTCCAACAAGCGGGTATAGAAATCTACTTTCTCAGTATCATTATCAAACAAGGTCTTATAAAGTCTGACTATTACTCTATGTTGATAAAAGCTTGCTTCATATGGAATATTTTTATCAAAAAAAGCAAATGTTTCTGCGCATAATTCTTTATTAAAATTGTGTATATACGCATACATTAAGAAATCAATCACTAAATTAGCAATTCCAACTGTATTTGTATAGCTTAAGATGTTTTCTGAATTTTTTACATAGCTTTGATAAGCAGTATGAGAAAAATTGAGTACTTGTTCTGGAGTTAGGGCAATAAAAGCCATCCCTAAATATTCATAGTTGAGGAATCCCCAATTATTTCCTTTAGATAAATGTTGTATCTTCTTTTTAACCGGTTCTGATATATCATCAGTTGAATGAGTTATCCAGGCAGTCATTAACTCCAATATATAAGGGATCCAAATATAATATGGTTTACCTTGTTCTTCAGCTTGATCAATCTCCTTTTTTAGTTGACCTAGTTTCTCTAAATCTCGTTTATTAGCACTATTTGCTATTTTATTCGCCATAAAGCTAGCATCCTGTAGACTCTTTTTATGCGGTGATTCCTGGATTGGACCATCCAGCGTTTTGGAGAAGAATTGAACTGGATTAATATGATTTGCTTTCAAAATTTCAATTAAGGTATCAGCATCAATACTATGAATCCCACGTTCAACTTTTGAATAAAACGATTCTGAAACAACTCCTGCTACCATTTCAGTTTGAGTAAGTCCAGCTGCCAATCTACTTTCTCTTAGTAATTTTCCAATCCTCATTATTTTTCCTTTTATACAAAAAATGCCAACAGATCATTCTGTCGGCATAACTTTTTACAACAAGTCTTGATCTTCTTCGATCTTATCGTTGATAAATTTTTCGTTTGGATAAATTGGCATTACTTCAATTCCGTCCATCGCTCTTTGAATCAAGCCTTCAACATCAAGACGAGCTTCATATTCACGAGCCTTATCAAGCTTTGGCTTAGTCTTAGGACGTGGTGGAGCAAAGATAGTACAACAATCTTCAAATGGTTGAATTGAAAGGTCAAAAGTACCAATATCTTCTGCCAATTTAATAATTTCAGTCTTATCCATTGTAGCAACTGGACGAATAACTGGTGTAGTTGTCACATCGTTAATAGCAACCATTGATTGCAAAGTCTGTGAAGCAACTTGACCAACAGATTCACCGTTAAAGATTGCAAGACCACCGCGCTTAGCACGAATACGGTCTGCAAGTTGCAACATGAAGCGACGTTGTACAGTCATCAAGTAACCTTCTGGCAATTTTTCCTTAATAGTTTCCTGAATTTCAGCAAATGGCACAGCGATAAAGTTAATCTTACCTGCATAATTTGCCAAAATACCAGTCAATTCCTTAGCCTTAGCCAAAGCCTTTTCAGTAGTGTAAGGAGGACTAAAGAAGTGCACCATTTCGATATCAACTCCACGCTTCATTGCAAGGTATGAAGCAACTGGTGAATCAATACCACCACTAAGCATCATTACGGCCTTGCCAGCAGTACCAACAGGCATCCCGCCAATACCATGAAGCAATTGGTTAGAAATATAAACGGCATCTTGACGCACTTCGATTCTAAGTACTAAATCAGGGTGCTTCATTTCAGCCTTCAAGTGATCGATATGATCAAATAAGTAATCACCAACCAAGTTATTAAGTTGATTAGTATCATATTCAAACTTGTGATCACTACGCTTAGTATTAACCTTAAAGGTCATGCCCGGCTTAAAAGTTTCCTGCATTAATTCTAAAGAAGTCTTTTCAATATCTTCTAAAGTTTTAGGAATCTTAATAGCTGGTGAATAGGTTTGAATACCAAACACTTTCTTCAAGCGCTTATCTACTTCCGCAAAAGGTGCGCCATTTAAAACAATATGCATCCGGTCGTGACGAGGATGGAAGTCAATCTGAGGGAAATCTTTTAAGACCTTTTCAACGTTGCTAGCTAAACGATTGATGAAGTCCTTTCTGTTCTTTCCCTTAGTTGAGAGTTCCCCGTAACGGACCATAACTTCTGTATATTCCATTAATTCTCTCCCAAATGATTAATTTTAGCAAAATGATTATAAATCTTATCAAAGACCTTGATAAACTCATCTGCCTGCTCAAGCGTATTTGTTTCATCAAAACTCAAACGAATTGCGCTAGTAGCAATCTTATCATCAATTCGCATAGAAACCAAGGTGCTGGCTTCATCTGCAGTCTTTGATGCACAAGCAGAAGTAGTTGAGGTATAAATGTCTTGATCTTCTAAAGTATGAACTAAGGTTTCACCACGAATTCCTTCTAATGCAAAGCAAAGAATGTGTGGTGCAAAACCGTCGCTTACTGGTGAAAAGATATCGATACCTGGTTTATCTTTCAAATAGTCAACGATCTTAGCCTTAATTGCTGCTTCACGGCTTGCCTTTTCAGGTTCGTTTTCTAAAAGCAACCGAATAGCCTTAGCCATACCTGCGATAGCTGGTAAGTTTTCGGTACCGGAACGAAGTCCCTTTTCTTGGCCACCTCCATCATGAAGTGGAGTAAGCATTTTGCCTTCTTTTTTGTAAAGGATACCAATGCCTCGTGGTGCATGGAACTTATGCGCTGATAAACTTGATAAATCAACTCGTGGTGTAAAGACCTTATCCCAAATATTCTTACCTAAAGCTTGAACATTATCAACGTGGAATTGAATAGTTGGATAATTTTCAAGCAAATCACTGATTTCATCAATTGGTTGAATCGTGCCGATCTCATTATTGACACCCATAATTGAAACCAGAGTAGTATCTGAGTCAATGGCATTTCTCAAATCGTTGACATTAACTCTACCCTCTTTATCAACTGGCAAACGTGTAACGCGCCAACCCAAATTTTCTAAAGCATTAAAGCTATTAGCTACAGAAGCATGTTCTACGCTGGAAGTAATAATATGCTTACCAAATTCACGCTTTTGAATTGCTGTTCCTTTAATTGCAGTATTATTTGATTCTGTACCACCTGAGGTAAAGAAAATCTCATGTTGTTTAACGCCCAACAAGTCTGCAATTTGTTTGCGTGAAGCTTCAAGCATTTGATGCGCACGGTCACCCATCTTATGCAAACTTGAAGGATTGCCCCAAATATTAGTTGCTACCTTATTATAGGTATCTAAAACTTGAGGATCTATTTTTGTTGTTGCACTATTATCAAAATAAATCACGTTCAAAACTCCCCTAATAAAAAACGGTCAACTACTTGACCGTTTAGTGACTATTAGATTTTAGCTTAAATAATGAAAAGCTTCAATTATTTATTCTTTTTGTTCAGAATAATATGCATTTTCAAGTCGTTGATAGCTACCTGGTTCTACTTTTTCAATTGCAGTAGCAATGGTATCCAATGCTTCCTTATAATTATATTCATCGTAAAGTTGCATCGACTTCTTTTGTGCTTGCTTAATCGTATCCTTATCAGCATATTTATTTGAATACTGCATCGTTAACTCAACTAAGTTAGCAGAATTGATAATATCGTCTGCTTCACGCTTAAGTCGTTCAACATCATCAGAAATTTGAATTAATTCGTTAGAAATCTTTTCCATATTAATTCTGACTTGACTTAATTCATCACTAACATGACCAATTTCGTTAACGACTAAAGTATACATTTGAATAAAGCTATCTGGATTCCCTGGCAAACTACGTCTTTCAAGACGGCGATAAACTAATGAAACCTCTTGCTTAAAGTGCTTAATTGAATCATTAGCAACATTTTCTGAATCGTATAGGCCATCAACATCTGTCGACATTTTAATTTGCTCAGCATCAATCTCACGCAAGCGATCTAACATTTCTAACCATGAATCTTGAATTGCAGAATAGACGCCCTTGCCATCAGCTATATTTTGCGTATCAACTGTATATTGGCGATTCATGTTATTAACTTCTTTTTCAAGCTCTTTGCTTTTTTCAAGTTCGCCATGAGTTAATTCATAACTCTCATCAATATGTTGCAATTTCTCAACTAACTTTTTAGATGCCGTTTGCTGGTGAGAAATTAAAGCTAGCATCTTGCTTTGATTCTTTTCGACAAAAGGACGAGCTTTATATTCCTTAGCTAAAATGTCATAAAGGCCATCGATTTCACTAGATATCTTTTTATTTTCGTTAGCTAATTCATCGACTTTTAGTTCTGCCAATAGTTTACGAGCACTATCAATCTGATCATGAATGTCTTTAATTCTGCTTAAAACATCAACCTTAGTAATATAGTACTTTTCTGAAATCATCTTCTTATAAACATTAGATAATTCCTTAAGCTGATCTTGGAAAACTACTTCTAATTGATGATAGCCATCTTTGATTTTAGGCAGTTGTTTTTGTAAAGCTGCTAAAGACATGCGAATCTTAGATAAAACTCGCTTAGCCTCTACGTGATCTCCTTGAGATGAAAGATTCTTAGCTTCTTCAAAATCGCTCTCCATTGAAGCAAGTTGATCTTCAATTTGATCAATTGCTGTACCATATTCAAATGAATTAGCTAAAACGTCTTTTCTCAATTCACGATAGACTTTAATTAAAGCATCATACTGAATTTGATTTTCTTTATTGGATTCAAGCAATTCAGTAAACACTGCCTTAGTATTGCGAGCATCTTCTAAAGCCGGTTTAATTATTTGCTGTGCTTCTTTTATTTTCTTTCTGGCTTTAAAAAGTTTGTAAGTTGCATTTTCATTTGCCGCTTCTTCAACTAACTTCTTTACGCGTGGCAATTTTTTAGTTGAAGCTTCTTTATAACTCTTACGCCAAGTATTTAATGTGGTTAGACTTTCGCCCGCCAAATCCATTTTATTCAGTCGTTTGATATCATCTTCAAGGTGCATCTCTTCGATTTCATTAAGAGCTGCATCGATTACCTCGACTTCTCGCAACTGCTTACGATTAATGAGCAACATTAAAGCAACGACTACAATAATAAGGATTACAACGGCGACAATAATAATAGTTTGAATTGATGACATTGTTTATCCTCCAAAACTACAATAATTATAACAAAACATAGCCTAAAGATGTGCAAAAGCTGATGTATTTCTTGATTTATTATTCTGAACTCTATATAATACTATTCGTGTAAAATATTTGCAGCAATAAGTGACAAGAACGTCAACATCTTGAAACGCTTAAGTGAACGAGTAACCCGCGCTGCATTGGGCGAAAATGTAAATCCAAGATGCACGAATGTTGAACTTATTTGTAATATTTTACTCCAGAAATTATTATTTTAAATTTTATGGAGGATTTTTATGTCAAGATATACAGGTCCAAGTTGGAAACGTTCAAGAAGATTAGGTATCTCACTTTCAGGTACTGGTAAGGAAATCGCACGTCGTAACTACGCTCCAGGTCAACACGGTCCTAACAGCCGTGGTCGTTTGTCAGAATATGGCCAACAATTACATGAAAAGCAAAAGTTACGTTGGATGTACGGTTTGAACGAACGTCAATTTAGAACTTTGTTCACTCGCGCTGGTAAGATCCGTGAAGGTGAACACGGTACCAACTTCATGATTTTGCTTGAACGTCGTTTGGACAGTATTGTTTACCGTCTCGGTTTAGCTACTACTAGAGAACAAGCTAGACAATTAGTTAACCACGGTCACATCACTGTTGATGGCAAGCGTGTTGACATTCCTTCATACGAAGTCAGCGTTGGTCAAACTGTTGGCTTGAAGGAAAAGTCAAAGAACTTACAACAAGTTAAGGATGCCTTAGACGCAGTTACTGCACGTCCATCATTCGTTTCATTTGACGACAACAAGATGGAAGGTACTCTTGTACGTTTACCAGAACGTGACGAAATGGAACCAGAAATTGATGAATCACTCGTTGTTGAATGGTACAACAAGTTACTTTAATTTTTACATCTTATTTTGTCAAAAACCTTTCCCAATATCGGGGAAGGTTTTTTTGTTACAATTAATAGTAATAAAGAAAGGATGATTTTATGAGTGATGATTTAAGTAAGCGCGTAGAACAAGCTGCGCAAGGAATAACCCCACAGACTAAACCGGATGAACGCCGGCGATATTTAGGTTCACTGCGTGAGCGTGTGTATGTACGCATGAATAATGCTGAAGTAAAAGATTCCAAACTCACTAGTCTTTTCTTACAACACATTGATGATTTTAAAGGCTACACTATTTTGATTAACGGCAATATTACTGATGATGGTTTTCTAGGTGATGTCGAGGCAGCCTGCAGCAAGAAAAATATTCCATTTACATTAGTTAACAATGAAACTGCAAAAACTGGACCCGAAGATTCTGCTGTTTTAGTAGTCTCCAAAAATGCTATTAATCGTCAAAGAATTAAAATTGGACAAGTCTATGCTCCTGAGTTGCCAAAAACTGAATTAGAAGCGCCTAAAAAGAAAGAAAGCTTTTGGCATAAACTTTTTCACGGAGAAAAATAATGAAACCATTAGCTTATCGTATGCGTCCACAGACTCTTGATCAAGTTGTCGGACAGCAACATCTAATTGGATCTGGTAAAATTATTCGCCGAATGGTTGAGGCTCGTCTTCTATCATCAATGATTCTTTATGGCCCTCCTGGCATTGGCAAGACCAGTATTGCGAGTGCTATCGCTGGTTCTACTAAATATGCTTTTCGAAAGTTGAACGCAGCTACTGACGGAAAGAAGCAATTACAGCAAGTAGCCGCAGAAGGGAAAATGAGTGGCACCGTCATTTTATTATTAGATGAAATTCACAGACTCGATAAGACAAAACAAGACTTTTTATTGCCTTTGCTTGAGTCAGGACAAGTCATTTTAATTGGGGCTACAACGGAGAATCCATATATTTCAATTTCCCCTGCTATTCGTTCACGTTGCCAAATTTTTGAGCTAAAGCCTTTATCTGCTCAAGATGCATCGAATGCTATTGACCGCGCTTTAACGGATAAAGAAAATGGCTTAGGCAATTATCATGTTGAGCTGACGGATGATGCACGTGCCCTTTTAATCGAAAAAGGCAATGGAGATTTGAGATCTACTTTAAATTCATTGGAACTTGCGGTTTTGTCTACCAAACAAGAATTAAAAGATAATCATCAAGATACAGACTCTATTGTAATTACTCAGCAAGAAATGGCTGATTCTATTCAAATGAAGGTGCAGAATTTTGATTCTTCTGGGGACGGACACTATGATTTGGTATCTGCTTTTCAAAAATCAATTCGCGGTTCAGATACAGACGCAGCATTGCATTACTTGGCAAGATTAATCGAGTCTGGCGACTTAATTTCAATTTGTCGGCGTCTCTCCGTCATTGCTTACGAAGATGTGGGACTAGCCAATCCTAGCGCTGCAGAACATGCTATATTAGCTATTCAAGCTGCTCAAACGCTGGGCTTTCCAGAGGCGCGTATTCCGCTCGCTAATGCCGTCATTGAGCTGACTCTTTCTCCTAAAAGCAATAGTGCTATTACTGCCATAGATCGAGCAATTGATGACGTTAAAAACAAAAATATTGGCTCTATTCCCGCTAATTTAAAGGATGCGCATTATGCTGGTGCTAAAAAGTTGGGTCATGGAGTTAATTATATTTACCCTCATGATTTTGAAAATGATTGGGTCGCCCAACAATACTTGCCAGACAATCTTCTGACTGCAAGTTACTTTACTCCGAAAGGAAATTCTAAAGTCGAAGAAAGGTATAAGCTAATTTATCAAAAATTAAAGAAGATGCAACGCGATAATTTGAGCAAACATCACAATAGATAGCGCATTCAATATTATTGACAAACCTAATCTGATTGCGTATTATATAAGTGATCTGAGTTGATCGACAAGCTTAAATGTATAAAGTTGACCGATCAAACTAGAAGACGTGGGAGTTAGCAAATAACTACCGAATCGGAATACTGTCTTGTCACAGGATCCATATTCGCTGCGATGTTAGCTCAAATTTTGAACACTGCGGGTTCAACAAGCGTCATTATGCTTTGTTTAGTCAACTCGGATTTCTTTTGAATATCAGGAAAGGCGGTCTTAAATGGCCGTCTTTTTATATAATGAGGTTAAAATAAATGATAATTAAAATTGTAATGATTGTTTTTATTCTACTCTTGCTTTTAACTGCTTGGTATATGTGGCACAGACGAAATGGCCATTTTTTAATCTATGACGTAGGCGGTAATCCTCACCTAACCAACATTTTAAAATGGACTTCTATTGCTTTGATCGCAGAGAGCGCAATCGGAATTATCATTTTATTTATGGATAATAAATATCTTAACTTGATCACACTATTCCTTGCCTCTCTAACCATTTTGACCTTTAGTCTTTTAATTACAGATTCCAAAAAATAAAAATATAAACCTTCTAATAATAGATGAAATTTTGGTAAAATAGATATCAGGAAGAGGTGTTTAGAAAATGCTTTCACAATATAAGAATATTCAAGTTTCCGTTGATGGTTCTAAAGAAGCCGATTTAGCTTTCAGCAAGGCAGTTTCTATTGCCAAGCGTAATCATGCTACATTAGAGATCTTACATGTCATCGATACTCGTTCTTTCCAAAATGTTTCAAGTTTTGACTCAGCAATGGTAGAACAAGTTTCTAAAGATGCTGAAAAGAGAATGAAGGATTACCAAGCACGTGCTAACAAGGCCGGTGTTACTGATTCTCATTATTCAATCGAATTTGGTTCACCTAAGACAATCATTGGTCATGATTTCCCTAAGAAACACAATATTGACTTAATCGTTGTTGGTGCAACTGGTTTAAACGCAGTAGAACGTTTATTAATTGGTAGTGTTACAGAATACGTAACTAGAACTGCTAAATGTGATGTTTTAGTATGTCGTGCTAAAGAAATTGCTAATGCGTTAGAAGGCTAATTTTTATATTATTAATCAAAAAAGGTATTTAAGTTTTTAAGCTTAAATACCTCTTTTATTTATATTCTAGAAATCACCAGCGGTGCTAAACATGTAGTCTCGATTATGGAATTTCATTGATAAAATCAAACCAATACCAATCATGTTCCCTACCAAGGCTGAACCACCTTGAGAAACAAATGGTAAGGGAATACCAGTCAATGGTAATAAATCAATGTTCATACCAATATTTTCAAATACGTGGAATAAAATCATCATAATAACACCCGTAGAAATGTATGAATAAAATGCATTTCTAGTATTAAATGAAATTTTAACCATTTGAATAATCAGGTATAAATAAATTAAAATCAAACTTACACAGCCTACAAAGCCAAAATTCTCTCCAATTACGGAAAAAACCATGTCAGACCCACGAACTGGCACATATACGCTTGCTTTACCAAAGCCATTACCAAAAAGTTGCCCTGACCCAATTGCCTTCATACTTTGCCATAACTGGTAGGCACCTGATGATGTATCACCTGATGGATTAAGCCAAGACTTAATTCTTTCAAACTGATATGCTTGAAAGAAATGACTTAAAAACGCTTGCCCACCTGGCGTTACCACCATTAGAATAACTGCAATTGCTCCAATGATGACTATTCCATATAGGGGAACAATAATCTTCCACGATATACCAGAAACTAAAACTACACCACCAACAATTGCGATAAATACTAGCATAGTACCAAAGTCGTTCTGCAACTTTAATAAAATCGCTACGGGTGCAAGCCATGCAACTATTTTACCTAACAATAGCCAATCTGATTTAATGGTATGACCATATTTATCGTTATGATCCTTAACTACGCGTGCCAACATCAAGATAAATGCTGGCTTCATTATTTCAGATGGCTGAAAAGTAACAGGTCCTAACTTGAACCAACTCTTTGCCCCAGTATCCGCTGCAACACTACGATTATAGAAGAACAAAACCGCTATTAACAAGAATATTCCTATTCCGAAAAATATTGGTGCTATCTTAAATAATTGCTCTGCATCAAACTGCATTACAATTACAACAATTACAATAGAAATCAAATACCATAATGCTTGCATAACTACAGCTTTAACAGGTGAACCAATGTGACTTGGATCTCCAAGTGCAGCTATATATATACAATATAGACTGATTAATGCCAATAACGCCACAGGAATAATTATATTCCATGCTAATCGGTCAATTAGACTTGTTTTGTTTTCAACTTTTGCCATTAAATAATCACTACTTATATTTTATTTTTCATGCAATGTAAAGTATGAAAGTAAGTCATTAATACTGCTTTCTAGACTGTTAGCAAATAATACATTGCTACTCTTAGTCGTAGTAGCGCGATAACGACCTTCAACTTTTTCGATTAAACCAATGGACTTCTTGTTAGGAATAATAACTTCCCAAGTTGGTAAATTCTTACCCTTAAGTTCATTAACTTCAATATCAATATTTTCTAACTTTTTAGACATAAATCCTCCTACTTGCTATCCGGGTGAAACTTAGATGCTATAATCTCATCTTCGTATCTTTCAGGATGTGGATTTCGAAAAACAGTAAAATTATCAGGAACTGGGTCCACCCCACCGCGTATAAATGGGTTACATCTTAGTATACGACTAATTCCCATAATTAGCCCTAAAATTGGTCCATGTTTTTTCAAAGCATCAATCATATAACTAGAGCACGTAGGATAATACCTACAACTCGGTGGAAATAATGGCGAAATTAGAGCCTGATAAATACGTACGATAAAAATCAAAATCTTTCGCAAGTAATCTCCTCACTTAGTGTCGTTGATGTTTTTCAATATTCTTAAGCAAAGTACCAGTACCTAAGGCTACAGCTTCCAAAGGATGGTCAGCTGTTAAAACTGGGACCTGCAAGTAATATGATATCAACTTATCAATATTCTTCAATAATGCTCCACCACCAGTAAGCATGATACCACGATCAATGATATCAGCTGAAAGTTCTGGTGGCGTAGTTTCCAATACTTCTTTAGCTGCTGCAATGATTGACATAAGACCATCTTGCAAAGCATGCTGAATTTCAGGGGCAGCAACTGTAGTTTGTCTAGGTAAGCCATCAACTACATCACGACCACGAACCTTAATTTGTTGATCTTCATCAGGTTCAAATGCACTACCGATTTCAATCTTGATTTGTTCAGCAGTTCTTGAACCGATCAATAAATTATGTTTATTCTTAATATAGCTAATAACCGCTTGATTCATACGATCACCAGCGTAGCGAAGTGAACGTGAGGTAACAATTTCCCCCATGGACAAGACAGCAATATCAGTAGTACCACCACCGATATCAATAACCATATTACCTTGTGGTTTAAAAATATCAAGTCCTGCACCTACTGCAGCTACCTTAGGTTCGAAATCAAGGTAAACCTTACCGCCACCTGATTTTTCTGCTGCTTGAATAATAGCCTTTTGTTCAATCGAAGTAACTCCTGTAGGAGCACAGATTAAAATATTAGGCTTAGACATAAAACCTTTTACATTTAATTTTTCAATAAAGTATGACAGCATTTCCTCTGTAATATCGAAATCCGCAATTACACCGTTCTTCAAGGGGCGAATTACGCGAATATTACCTGGGGTTCTTCCTACCATTTCATATGCCTCTGAGCCAACTGCTACTACTTTATTTGTATCAGTATTAACAGCAACTACAGATGGTTCATTTAAAACAATCCCTTTTCCAGAGACATTGATTAGTACATTAGCTGTTCCTAAATCAATTCCTATATCTCGTGCCACAATAACCCTCCATAATTATTCATCGTCCATTTTACCATAAATAAATAAGAGTTTCCTTTACTGTCCCTGTTTTAACACAATCTTTAAAACAAATTACTTAATTGCATCGAAGTATCGATAAATGTAATTACAAAATTACCAACTAAAAAGCCCAATGCAATAGCAAGAAATAAATATAATAATTGCGTTTCAAACACATGTCCTTTACGAATTATTTTTTCTAGCTGCACAGCCTTCATTGCCTGAAAAGATAATCCAATTGCAATCAAATAAATTATTATACTAATAATGGCATGAACGCCTAATTGAAACATATTCTTTTCCTTTATTAATAAAAAAGACGGATGCAAAATCTGCATTCGTCTTTTTATCTCTTTTAGTGACCTTTAGTGTTGTAAACACTAATTCTGTTCATTGCTCGTCTTAAAGCAACTTCAGCACGTTCAAGAGTACGCTCATCATGCTTTTCACGTGCTTCCTTCAAACGCTTCTCGGCTCTTTCCTTAGCGGCTTGAGCACGAGATACATCAATGTTTCTAGCACGTTCAGCACTATCCGCAATAATTGTAGCCACGTTATTAGAAAATTCAATATACCCACCACTAATAGCGATGTGATCAATTCTTGAATTCATTTCACGACTACGTTTAACCTTGACCTCACTAATTACTAATGGGGTAAGCAAGGGTACGTGATTATACATTATTGAACGTTCACCATCTATAGCACGTACATCAACGATGCTTCCACGATGTGAATAAACCATTCCATTAGGAGTTACAACATTTACTTTAAAAAGCTTTTCTGGATCTGCCATTGGACATCACCCTACTTTTCTAGTAATGCTTTAGCTTCTGGATCACTTGGAGTTACGCCCATTTCTTGTGCTTTCTTCAAAACATCTTCAATTGGACCAACACCACGGAACGAATCTTCTGGTAAGTCATCAAGATGACCATCTAAGATAAGCTTAAAGCCCTTAATGGTTTCCTTAATTGGAACATATGAACCTGGCACACCAGTAAACTGTTCAGCAACAAAGAAGTTTTGTGACAAGAAGAATTGAACTTTACGTGCACGTGCAACGATCAATTTTTCTTCATCAGATAATTCATCCATACCTAAAACAGAAATAATATCTTGCAATTCGTGGTAACGTTGCAAAACATGTTGAACACGAGTAGCAACTTCGTAGTGTTCTTGACCAACAACTTCAGGGTCAAGGGCACTTGAAGTTGATTCAAGTGGGTCAACGGCTGGGTAAATACCTTGTTCTACCAAACTACGTTCCAAGTTAGTAGTAGCGTCCAAGTGTGCGAATGTGGTTGATGGAGCTGGGTCAGTATAGTCATCGGCAGGAACATAAACAGCTTGAATAGAAGTAATTGAACCCTTCTTAGTTGAAGTAATTCTTTCCTGCAATTGACCCATTTCAGTTGCCAAAGTTGGCTGGTAACCAACGGCACTTGGCATACGACCAAGCAAAGCTGAAACTTCTGAACCGGCCTGAGTAAACCGGAAAATGTTGTCGATAAAGAGCAAAACATCTTGACCTTCAACATCTCTAAAGTACTCAGCAAGAGTCAAACCAGTTAACGCAACACGCATTCTGGCACCAGGCGGCTCGTTCATCTGACCAAATACCATGGCAGTTTTACTTAAAACGCCTGAAGCTTTCATTTCGAAGTAAAGGTCGTTACCTTCACGAGTTCTTTCACCAACACCAGTAAATACGGAAATACCACCGTGTTCTTGAGCGATGTTGTGAATCAATTCCTGAATAATAGTGGTCTTACCAACACCGGCACCACCGAACAAACCAACTTTACCACCACGAACGTATGGTTCAAGCAAGTCGATAACCTTGATACCAGTTTCAAGAATTTCACGACTAGTAGTCAAATCTTCATACTTAGGTGCTTCCTTATGGATGCTTTCACGAGGGTGATCCTTTGAGAATTCTGGTCCACCATCAATTGGTTGACCTAAAACGTTGAATACACGACCTAAAGTATCTTCCCCAACAGGAACTGAGATTGGGCCACCAGTATCTTCAACTTTCATACCACGTCGAAGACCATCGGTAGATTCCATGGCAATCGTTCTTAAGACACCATCACCAAGCTCAACTGTAACTTCAAGAACAATACTTTCATTCTCGGATTTAATTACACGCAAGGCATTGTTAATATCAGGCAAATTCTTATCGATTGGGAATTTTACATCGACAACTGGGCCGATTACTTGAACGATTTCACCTTCACTCAAAACATCTACCTCCTTTTCTTTATTACTCTAAGGCATTTGCACCACTGATAATTTCAGTAATTTCAGTAGTAATTTGTGCCTGTCTAGCACGATTTAATTTCGTAGTTAAATTTGAAACTAAATCCTTAGCATTATCAGTTGCACTCTGCATAGCTGTCATTGAACTAGCATGCTCTGCAGTCTTTGCATCCAAAATAGCACCATAAATGGTTGAACGCGCATACTGTGGTAACAACTTCATTAACACTCTATTAGGATCTGGTTCAATATCATATTCTAATTCTTTATGTGCTTCAGCTTCTTTAACTCCAATATCTAAATCGACAATTGGTAACATCTTTTCAACACGAAATGCAGATGATAATGAGTTTACATGGTGCGTATAACATACATAAAGTTGATCAAACACACCGTTCAAAAACATCTTGATTGCTGTTGAAACGATTGGCAAAACTTCATCAAAAGTTGGGACATCGGACACACCATTTTTCTCGTAAACAACATTAACGTTGTTCTTCTTAAAAAATTGGGCTCCAACTGAACCTACGGCCAAGACTTTAACTTCATGACCTTGTGCACGTTCATCTTCAAAGATTCCCATCATGTTCTTAATAACATTACTATTATAAGAACCTACCAAACCACGATCACCACTTACTACTAAAAAGCCAGTAGACTTAATATTCTTTCGTGGTTGAATCATATCAGCTGTAATACCTAAACCAAATACATCAGTGTAATCGATCTTGGCAATATTTCTCTTATCAATTGATACGTCTTGATCGCGCAAGCTATCTACCACCTGTGAACTAATCAAGCGAGAAATAGTCTTACGAACATGATCGTTATAAATAGTGTAACCTTTATCACGATCTTCAGTTTGGTTTAACTTTGATGCAGAAACCATTCGCATAGCTTCTGTGATTTTACCAGTTTGCTTAACTGAAGCAATTTTCTTCTTCAACTCAAGTAAAGATGCAGGCATATTCTACCTCCTATTTCTCACTTGGTGCAAAGCTCTCACTAAATTCCTCAATAGCTGCTGACAACTTCTTGTCATCTGGTAATTTACCAGTTTCACGAATTGTCTTGAGCAAGTCAGCATGGCTGCTGTCAAAGTTATCAAACAATTCATTTTGGAAGCGACTAATGTCTTCAACTGGAATAGAATCAAGATAGCCGTGAGTCAAAGCATAAAGAATCAAAACTTGTTTCTCAACTGGAATAGGATCATGAAGTGGTTGCTTCAATACTTCAACAGTTCTTTGACCTCTATTCAGCTTAGCTTGAGTGGCTTGATCAAGATCACTACCAAATTGAGCGAAACTTTCAAGTTCACGGAAAGCAGCAAGGTCAGTACGTAAAGTACCAGCAACTTTCTTCATAGCCTTAATCTGGGCGTTACCACCAACACGAGAAACTGAGTTACCAGCATCAATGGCTGGACGAGTACCAGCAAAGAACAAATCACTTTGTAAGAAAATCTGACCATCAGTAATAGAAATTACGTTGGTTGGAATATATGCAGAAATGTCTCCCGCTTCGGTTTGGATAATTGGCAATGCAGTCAAAGATCCACCGCCAAGCTTGTCACTCAACTTAGCACTACGTTCTAGCAAACGTGAGTGTAAGTAGAAGACGTCACCTGGGTAAGCTTCACGACCAGGCGGACGACGGAGAAGCAAGGAAAGTTCACGATAAGCGACGGCTTGTTTTGATAGGTCGTCAAATACGATTAATACATCCTTGCCATTGTACATAAATTCCTCACCCATAGCAGTACCAGCATATGGTGCAATGTAAAGCATTGGTGCTGGTTCACTTGGGCCCGCTTCAACAACAATGGTATAATCCATTGCTCCGAAACGCTTTAAAGTTTCTACTTGAGTTCTAACGGTTGATTCCTTTTGACCAATAGCAACATAAATACAAATTACATCTTGGTTCTTTTGGTTAAGAATTGTATCGATGGCTAAACTAGTCTTACCAGTTTTACGGTCACCAATAATCAATTCACGCTGTCCACGACCAATTGGAACTAAGGCATCGATAGCCTTAATACCAGTTTGAAGTGGTTGATTAACTGATTGACGGTCCATAACCCCTGGAGCTTTTTCTTCAATAGGACGCGTCTTATCAGCCTTAATTTCACCTAAACCGTCAACAGGTTGACCCAATGGGTTAACTACTCTACCGATTAGGGCGTCACCAACAGGAACTGACATAATTCGACCAGTTCTTTGAACACGGTCGCCTTCACGAATATCGTCAAATTTACCTAGGATAATGATACCAACATCACTAGCATCAAGGTTTTGAGCAATACCGTATGAACCGTTATCAAATTTTAACAACTCACCGGCTAATGCATTATTAAGTCCGTGAGCCCGGGCGATACCATCACCAACGTAAGTTACAACACCAACTTCGTTAATGTCGAGCTTGTCGTCGTAATGTTCAAGTTGCTGCTTGATCAAGGAGCTAATTTCTTCCGCTTTAATGCTCAATGGTTTCACCTCTTTTAATTTTCATCAATTATTTGCGCACGGATCTTCTTCAGCTTATTTTTAACTGATCCATCAATCACGCGATCCTTCACTTGAAGAATCACGCCGCCTAAAATACTTGGATCAACTTTATTCTCAAGACGCACAGCATTTAAGTTATATTTCTTAGCGAAACCATCACCTAAACGCTTAAGTTGATCATCATCCAACTTCACTGCTGTAGTTGCAGTACCAGATGCGATCTTGTTTTTATCATCATAAAGTACAACAAATTGATCAATAATATCGACCAAGTATGCAAAACGATCATATTCAAGCAGCAAATTTAAAAAGCCTTGTACTTCTTTTGAAAAATCTTTTTCAATAGCAGTTAAAAAATCTTTTTTATCCTTACTGTTTAAGATAGGATCACTTAAAACGTTGATGACTTGAGGAGTGGCAACTACTGCCTTTTTTAACTCCACCATTTCATCATAAACGCTATCAAGTACTTTATTATCTTGCGCATAGCCGAACAAAGCGGCACCGTAGCGTGCAGCTACTTCTTCTCTACTTAAAGCCATTAATCATCCAACCCCTTAATAAATTGGTCGACTAAATCTTTTTGGTCTTCAGCAGATAAATTCTTAGCAATTACCTTTTCAGCAATAGCTACAGAAATATCAGCAACTTGATCACGTGCAGAATTCAATGCATCTGATTTAGCCTTAGTGGCTTCTTCATTTGCCTTCTTACGAATTGCTGCAGCATCTTCATTCGCACTTGCTACGATTTCTTTGCCAGTTTTTTGCGCATTAGCTTTAGCGTCAGAGAGAATCTGTGTTGCTTCTTGTCTTGAGTTCTTCAAGGCAGCTTCACGCTCGTTAGCAAGCGTTTCAGCCTTTTTTCGATCACTTGCAGCTGAATCCAAGTCATTAATAACTTTTTGCCGCCGCTTTTCCATCATTTCTGATACTGGACCCCAAGCAAAGTGCTTGACCAATAACATCAAGATGGCAAAACAAATTAAATACCAAAGTGCATTACCTAGGTAAATATGATGTGAGGCTGCAAATAATGTTTGAATAGTCATTTACTGCCCTTCTCTCTTTAATATTTAAATCCTTTAGTTTTAAAAATTTTATTAAAGGAAAAGAATCAAGAAGGCAACAACGATAGCCAAAATAGGAACGGCTTCGATCAAACCAACACCGATAAACATTGTTGCTCTTAAGTTACCTGCACTTTCAGGTTGACGAGCCATACCTTCAAGAGTTTTTGAAATAACTTTACCGTTACCCAATGAAGCAGCTAAAGCTGCCAAACCAGCTGCGATGGATGCAGCAAGGTATTTAAAAGCTTCTGACATAAATTTATACCTCCAAAATTTATTCTGTAGTAACTTTCTTACCAATGTAAACCATTGATAAAGTTACGAAAACATATGCCTGGATAGAGCCAATGAAGACAGAGAAACCTTGCCAAATCATGGCTAATGGAGCTGCTAGAATCAATGTAAATGGTCCACCAGCATGTGCTAGATCATTACCAATTAATGTAAGCAAAACTTCACCAGCATAAATGTTCCCATATAAACGTAATGATAAGGTTAAGAAATTGGTAAACTCTTCAATAATGTTAATTGGGAGCATAAAACCAACTGGCTGCGTATAATTCTTTAAATAGCCGCCAACACCAAATCTTTGTACGCCGAATGTGAACGATAGAAGCAAGGTCATCATTGCAAACGACATTGTCGCTACTGGATCAGCAGTTGGTGACTTGATAAAGACCCAATCATCAACTTTGACTTCCATAAACATACCCAATTGGTTCATAAACCAAATGAAAAGAAATAAAACAAGTGCATATAAAGATAGGTGTTTTTGCGCATCTACATCACTAACATTATCTTTGACGATACCGTTAGTAAAATCGAGTAAATATTCAAAAACATTTTGTCTTTTGTTAGGTTTCATTTCAACTTTTCTTGCAAGCCAAAGGCAGATAAGAAAAACTGCTAAAGCCATTAGCGTTGAACCGATGATCCCAGTAAGATCAAAATTCAAGCCCATGAATTTAAAAACAAATGATTTCTCCATTACTTCGTGACCTCCCTTCTCGTGTTGAATTAAACTCGAACACGTAAATCATCTTAACACCAAAAAATTCTTTTGTGTAACATGAAAGCGTATTCTAATAAATATTTTTACGAAAAAGGGTTTACTTAGTTCCGAATAATCGGTCACCAGCATCACCCAAACCTGGGAAGATGTAGCCGTTATCCATCAACTTTTCATCTTCAGCAGCTGCGTAAATATCAACATCTGGGTTAGCTTCTTGAACAGCCTTGATTCCTTCTGGAGCGGCTACTAAAACTGCTAACTTGATTTCTTTAACGCCGCGCTTCTTTAATGCAGCAATGGCATCATTTGCTGAACCACCAGTTGCAAGCATTGGGTCAACAACTAAACATTCACGTTCAGCAATATCCTTTGGAGCCTTGAAGAAGTATTCATGTGGCTTCAAAGTTTTTTCATCACGATACATGCCGATGACCGCAATTTTAGCTGATGGTACCATATCAAGAACACCATTAAGCATCCCGATACCAGCACGTAAAATTGGCACAATTGTCAATTTCTTACCAGCAATTTCTTTTTGGACAGTTTTACCCATTGGTGTTTCAATTTCAACATCTTCAAGTGGTAAATCTCTCGTAATTTCATAGGTCATTAACCCACCAATTTCGCCAACAATTCTACGAAATTCATTTGAACCTGTGTCCTTACGACGAATGATAGTTAATTTGTGTTGAATCAATGGATGATCCAAAACTACAAACTTTCCCATATATGCCTCCTATAACAAATAATCTGATCATAAATATTTTAATCAAAAACGCAAAGGGTTTAAACCCCTTTGCGTTTATTTTTTATTTATTAAAATGATGTCCACCAGCAGCTTTGTTCAAACGATTCATGTAAGCCAAACTTTCTTCGCCTTCATCAAAACCTTGAACATAAATTGTGGCGATGTCGTCTTTATCGTCAAAATAACGTAATCCGCCAAATAAATTATGATCGGCATCAACTAAGTTCTTACCTAAATTAAACTTGTTTTCATCTGGCAAATCAATTTGGTCCAAAACTGAACCCAGTGCGGCAACACCCGTTTTATCATTAAAGTCAATTTGACTAAAGTCAGCGGGATCATCTACTACGATCACTGGTTCACTTGGAGCATAGTGGCGATACTTCATACCTGGAGCCTTCGGCACATCTTTATCTGCAACCTTACCAGTATTAATTAAAACTTTTTCGCCTAAAACTTCACTAAGTTCTTCTGGCGTAATCTCACCTGGACGAAGAACAATTGGAGTTTTGACTGATAAATCAATAATAGTTGATTCAAGACCCACGCGAGTTGGACCACCATCAATAATACCTGCAATCTTACCTTTCAAATCGTGGTAAACATGCTCAGCTGTTGTTGGACTTGGCTTAGTTGAAGTATTAGCAGATGGACCTACGATTGGATAACCCAATTTTGCAATCAAATCATGAGTTAACTGATCGTCAGGACAACGAAATGCAACTGTATCAAGACCACCTGTAACAGCATCTGGAAGCGTACCAGGCTTGACAAACAAAAGCAAAGTCAATGGACCTGGCCAAAAATGCTTGATTAATTTCTTAGCTCTTTCAGGCACTTCCTTGGCATAACGCTCCATCATTTTTTCATCAGAAACCGTAACGATCAATGGATTATCACTAGGGCGACCTTTTGCGGCATAAACGCCCTTGACAGACTTTTCTTTAGTTGCAATAGCGCCTAAACCATAAACTGTTTCAGTAGGAAATGCTACAAGCTCCCCTTCAGCTAATAATTTAACAGCTTCATCAAGTTGATCTTTTTTAAAAATTTTGGTTTCCATAATTTTTATTTTTGCCACCTTCCATGAACCATGCGTGGCTTGCCGGCCATGTCTTTTCTAAATTCAATATCAAAATCAGGCAATTCTTTAGCAAATAATTCTTTCAATTGATCTTCTTCACTGAAACCAAATTCCAAGAAAAATTCACCATGACTATTTAAATGATCACGAACCTGTTTAGCAAATTTTTTATAAAAATCTAAACCGTCACTACCTGCAAAAAGAGCCTCTTTAGGTTCATTCTGCAGGACATTATCATCCATCTCTTTTTTCTCAGTTGTCTTAATATATGGCGGGTTAGAAATAATCTTGTCGAACTTCTCTAATCCAATTAAGACATTCGCTTTGCGCGTTACTACATCCAAGTCATAAGTCAAGAAATTCTCTTCACTAGTTCTTAATGCAGAATCAGTAATATCACTAGCATAAAGGGTCAAATCTTTAATTCCCTTTTTCTCTGCCTCTTTAGCAAGAGCAACAGTGATGCATCCCGAACCAGTACCAAGATCAAGCACCTTATCGCCGCTCTTTAACGACTTAAGTGCCCATTCAACTAGTTCTTCGGTTTCAAAACGAGGAATCAAAACTCCTCGCTGCACCATAATATTATATCCCAAAAACCAGGCGTAACCCAAAATATACTGCGGAGAAACACCCTTAGCTAGCTTTTTAATGTCTTTATTAGCTTGTTTTAACTGGGCATCAGATAAGACCATATCTTGTTTTAACTCAAATTCGCTTGGAGTCAAATTAAGACGTTCCGCTAAAACATAATCTATATCTTCAGGGCGAGCATTTTCAGCAGTTTCGCCTGCCTTAATTCTAATTTCCTTTAAAGTTTTAGGCATTTTGATCAGCCAACTCCTCTAATTGCTTAGTTTGGTTATAAAGAATCAATGCATCAATAATTTCGTCAAGCTCACCGTTCATTACTCGATCAAGCTTGTTAATAGTTAAACCAATACGGTGATCAGTTACACGGTTTTGAGGATAGTTGTAGGTTCTAATTCTTTCTGAACGATCCCCTGTACCAACAGCGCTCTTACGCTTGGCATCATATTGAGCTTGATTTTGACTTTCGTAATAATCGTAAACACGAGATTTCAAAATTTGCATAGCTTTTTCACGGTTTTGTTGTTGACTACGTTGATCCTGCATAGCAACTACGATACCCGTTGGTAAGTGAGTCATACGTACGGCACTAGAAGTCTTGTTGATGTGCTGACCACCGGCACCACTTGAACGGTAAACATCGACACGAATATCTTTAGGATCAATATCAATATCAACTTGCTCATATTCTGGCATAACGGCAACAGTAGCAGTTGAGGTATGAACACGACCTTGGGATTCAGTTACTGGGATACGTTGAACACGGTGAGCACCATTTTCATATTTCAATTTTGAATAAACCTTGTCCCCAGTAATCATAATGGTAACACGCTTATAACCACCAACTTCTGTTGGTTCTGAATCAATCATCGAAACCTTCCAGTTTTGACGTTCAGCGTATTTTTCATACATTCTAAGCAAATCGCCAGCAAAAAGTGAAGCTTCATCACCACCAGCGGCACCACGAATTTCCATGATGATGTCTTTGTCATCATTAGGGTCCTTTGGCAGCATTAAAATTTTAATTTGATCTTCGAGTTCTGGAATTTCTTTTTCAATTTCAGCGTTTTCTTCTTTAGCCATTTCGATCAAATCAGCATCTGTTTCACTGGCAATAATTTCTTTATTGTCAGCAATTTCTTGCTTATCCTTTTTGTATTTCTTGTACTTTTGTACAACTTCACGCAAATCGGCTTCTTCTTTAGAAATTTCCATGTAACGCTTAGTATCATTAATAACTTCAGGGTCTGCCATCATTTCTTGAAGTTCCTCATAATGAGCCACTAAGCCCTCTAATTGAGCCATTACTTTATCCATAAATTAAAAGTCCTCTCTATCTCTGAATACCTGGGTGAAAATAATGATAGCGACAAACTGGATAGTAACTCTCATCGCCACCAATTTGTACCTGCTCACCTTCATATACAGGTTTGCCATTATTAACTCTTAAATTCATTATTGCTTTATGACCACAATAATGACAAATAGTTTTCATCTCTTCTATTTTATCAGCAAAAATCAATAAATTTTCACTGCCTTCAAATAAATGATTCTGAAAATCATTTTTTAAGCCAAACGCCATTACTGGGATATTAAATTCATCTACAATTTTGGCACATTCCAAAACATGATGTCTTTTCAAAAACTGTGCTTCATCAATTAAAACACAAGCCAATTTTCCTTTTCCATCAGCTAGATCATGGCTATTCATCTTTTCGATGTATGTAAATAAATTCATATCTTCAGTAATTGGAATTGCCTTTCGATGTAAGCCAATCCTAGAAGCAACCGTACCAACACCACTACGATTATCAAGTCCGCTCGTCATTAAAGCAATTTTTCGTCCTTGTGCCTCATAATTGTGAGCCACCTTTAAAATTTCTATTGTTTTACCACTACTCATTGCACCATAACGAAAAAATAATTGCGACATTCCGGGCCCTCCCTTTTACTTAAAAAGTATTCGCCTAACATAGTATAGAGGAAAAAATAAATTTGTGTAGCTAAATGAACAGTAAAACCTCGTTTTCATTCCTGCTCTATGCTAAACTAAAACATAGTTTTAAAGTGAGGGATTATAACATGAGTTTTAAATCAGGAATCGCCAAAGTTGCGGGAAAGTCTAGTTACTGGTTTTTACATAACGTTTTAAAAGGTGGTACTAGTTTTCCTGGCAAGTTTGCTATGAAAATTGATCCAAACGTTCTTAATTCTCTAGCCAAAGGCTACGAAACCGTAATCGTTACTGGTACTAATGGGAAAACCATGACTACTGCATTAATAGTTGAAGCCTTAAAGAAAAAATACGGTGATGTTTTAACTAACCCATCAGGTTCAAACATGCAGCAAGGAATTGTAACGGCTTTTTTGGCTCACAAACATAAACATGTTAAGCGAAAGATTGCGGTGCTAGAAGTTGATGAAGCTAACGTAAAAATGGTAACTAAGTTGCTTCATCCTAGCGTATTTGTTTTAACAAATATTTTCCGTGATCAGATGGATCGATACGGTGAGATTTATACGACCTACGACAAAATCGTTGATGGTATCAAATTAGCACCTGATGCGACCATTATTGCTAACGGCGATGCAAGCATCTTTTCATCAGTTGAGCTCCCTAATAAGAAAATTTTCTACGGTTTCAAATTACCTGATGATAAACCAGAAAACGATCTTAAGGCCCCTGTTAATACTGATGGTGTGCTCTGCCCTAAATGTGATCATATTTTGCATTACCATAGCAGAATTTACGCAAACTTAGGTGACTTCTTCTGCCCTAATTGTGGCTACGACCGTCCTGACTTGACTTTTACAGTCAATAACATTCTTGAACAAACGCCTAATAGTTTGAAATTCCAAATGGGCAACAAGGATTACTCTATTAACATCGGTGGTACTTACAACATTTATAATGCTTTGGCTGCTTACTCAGTAGCACGTCATTTTGGCTTAACTGAAGCTGAAGTTGCTCAAGCATTTGCAGAAAACAAGCGTATTTTTGGCCGTCAAGAATTAATTCATTACGGTAATAAAGATATTGATTTAATCTTGGTCAAAAATCCTGTTGGACTTGATGAAGTGTTACACATGCTCAACACCGAAAAGGATGATTATTCTTTAGTTGCACTGCTTAACGCTAACCACGCAGATGGTATTGATACATCATGGATTTGGGATGCTGATTTTGAAGGATTAAATAAAGACAAGATTAAGAAAGTTCTGGTTGGTGGACAACGTTGGCATGACATGGGCTTCAGATTAGAAATTGCTGGCTTTGATCCAGGTACAATGAGCACCAATCCAGATTATGATAGTTTAATCGAAGAAATTAAAAAATTACCAACTAAGAAGGTTTATATTCTTTCTACTTATACTGCTATGCTTGCCCTTAGAAAGAAAATGGCCGAAAAGAAAATTATTAAAGCTGGTATGTAACGATAAAGATTCACGCAAAGTGAATCTTTTTATTTTAGAGAAAAATAAGGTTCAGTATAAAAACTTGTGTAAACGGCTGTGAGATTTAGGATGCCTTTCGG
>NZ_PCZF01000021.1:0-35819 GCF_002554115.1 Lactobacillus sp. UMNPBX4 | reverse complement strand
ACCAGACGGCTTTTATATTTTATCAAATCTCAAATCCTTTGTCAAGAACTTTTTTGATTTATTTTTCGTCGCCTCGGCTCTCGCCTGACGACATTTAAATATATTACTCGTTTTGCTTTAACTTTGCAAGTCTTTTTTTCAAAAACTTTTTTAAAGCTCTCGAGCTCTTCGTCATCTTTCAAGACGACTTTATTAATATATAATACTTAACTTGGTTTTGCAAGTATTTTTTTATTAATTAAATCTGTCCTTCAAAAGACGACTTAATTAATATACCTTAGTCAACAGATTTAAACAAGTACAAATTTTAAATGATTATTGTCTTAAATCATGTTAAAGTTGATACATCAACACTTAGAGGAGGTTTTAAAAATTAAAAAAGTTGATCTCGCAATTATAGGTGCCGGTCCTGTTGGATTATTTGCAGCTCATTTTGCTCACTTGCATGGCTTGTCTAATTTAATCTTCGATTCATTATCTGAGGTTGGTGGTCAGCCCCAAATGCTTTATCCATTTAAACAAATTAGTGACATCCCTGCTTATAATACAATCAGTGGAACAGCCTTAATCCAAAATTTAAAATCAGGTTTACCAAAGGAAACCGAAATTATTACTAATCATAAAGTTAATGATGTTAAAAAAAGCGACGACGGTTTCATCTTAGATGATATGGTATTAGCCAAAAGCATTATTATTGCTACAGGTGCAGGAGCATTCAAACCTAAAGAATTACCATTGAAGATGAATGAAGATATTCAAAAAAGAGTCCACTACTTCATTAAAGACCCTAAAGATTTTGCCAACCAAAAGATAGGCGTCTTCGGTGGAGGCGATTCTGCTCTTGATTTAGCAATTGAATTGGCAAATTATACAAATGTCAAAATTATCCATCGTCGTAATGAATTCCGCGGTCTTGAATCCAACGTTAAAAAGCTTCGTTCTTTAGCAAACGTCGAAATTTTAACTCCCTATCTTCCAAAGGACATCCAATTAGTTAATAATCAATTGGATATAACTCTTAAAGGTATGGGTGATGTTCAACCACGCCATGAGCAGTTTGATCAAATTATTGTCGCTTATGGTTTCAAAGCTAATAATCGTTTTGTAAAAAAATGGGGAATCGAGCTCAACGGAACTAATATTGCTGTTGATCCAACGATGAAAACCAACATTGATGGAATCTATGCTGCTGGAGACGTAGTAAGCTATCCTGGACGGGTTCCTCTAATTGCTTTAGGTTTTGGAGAAGCTCAAATCGCTATTACTTCTATTATGCGTGATCTATTTCCAGAAAAAACTTTAACCATTCACTCAACTAGCATTTAGGAGAAAGAAATGACTTTAATCGATTTTATCTTACATATTGATGACCACTTGGTCACAATCGTTAACCAATTTGGTGGTTGGTCTTACTTGATCTTGTTCGCCATCATTTTTATTGAAACTGGTGTAGTTATTTTCCCATTCTTGCCAGGTGATTCACTTATCTTTGCCGCTAGTGCGATGGCCGCTAACCCAAAATATGGTTTAAATATTTGGCTAATATATTTAATCGTTGCCTTAGCTGCCATACTAGGTGACACCGCCAATTATGAAATTGGAGCATGGTCTACTAGAGCAGGTGAAAAACACAGTTGGTTCAATAAATTAATCAATCAAAATAATCGACTAGCTGCAGAAAAGTTCTTTGAACGCCATGGTCCAATTACAATTGTGATCGGAAGATTTATTCCATTTATCCGGACATTTGTCCCCTTTATTTCTGGCGGTAGCAAAATGCATTACGGTAAATTTATTGCTTATAATATTATCGGTGGTTTACTTTGGACAGGATTATTTACTGTTATCGGATTCTTCTTTGGTAACATCCCTGTAGTAAAAGATCATTTCTCAATGATTGTAATTGCCATCATCCTGGTTTCAGTTGTTCCAATTGCCATCGTAGCTTTGAAGAAAAAAATCTCACTCAAAAAAGAGTTCCACTAATGGAACTCTTTTTTATCTTCGTAACAACTTTTCAGCAAAATATAATTCGTAAATAATCCCGGCTACTGCAAAACAAGATGCAAAAAAGCCTTCGGTTAACACATTGATTATCGGATCAGTATTCGGATCGAATAACCAATCATTGTTGTTAAACAACATGTGGTGAAAAATTATAAAAAAACTATCAAAATTGGTTACTGCAAAAGGAAATACTACGATTGGCAATAACAATAAAATAAGTGCTGCAGATTTATCCAAGCTAAGCAGCGCTTTTTTTCTACGCTTTTTAAAAACAAAATACAGCATTAAACAAACAATAAATACGAGTACAGCAAAAACGAATAATTGCTTACATTCCGCAAAATGTTCTGCTGCATTAGCGGATGTGGGAAAATTATCCATTTTAAGCCGCTTTTTAAAGGGCCAGATCAAATAAATCATCAACTGGTTATAATTATGCATTACTTGAAATAAAGACATGTGAACAGTCTCATATGTCTTTTGTACCAGCATAAAAATAAACAAAAGCGGCCAGCTAGCGACAATAGCTCCCACTACACTACTCGAAATGGCAAACAAAAAATGATATATCAGTCCAAAAAAATTATCTTTTGTAATCATAGTTCGAATTCGTCTAAGTTATCAACCACATACGTTGGTTGGCGTTTGCCAACAATATCTTCTTTTTGAGTTACACCCGTCAAAGTTAATAATTGATCTACATCACTATTAAAACCTGCTTTGATATCAGTATCGTAGTTATCACCTACTAGTAAGGCATCATCTTTAGAATATCCTACTTTAGCTAAAGCCTTTTTTACGATGATAGATTCTGGTTTACCAATGTATAACGGATCTACCCCACTAGCCGCTGCAACAAAAACGCACTGAGATCCATTGCCTGGGATTAATTCATCCCCTGTAGGCAAATTCATATCAGCATTAGTACCAATAAAAGTAGCCCCGCGTCTAATCGCTCTTGAGGCTACACGAACTTTATGATAAGTCAAATCCTTGTCCATCCCGACAATAACGTAATCAGGATTTTCCTCATTAAGTTCAAATTCAGTATGCTGCAATAGCTCTCTCCATAAGCCGATTTCGCCAATGATGTATAAACCGATCTTTTTATTTGAATGATCTTTATTCTGACTCAAAATATAACTGGCTGTCGCCATACTTGGCGTATAAATATGATCAGTATCGGTTTCTACCCCGTGTCTCTTTAATTTATCGACCACCATTTGAGGTGTTCTAGTCGTATTATTGGTTAAAAATAAATAATCTTTTTTTTGCTCAATTAAACGATGAACAAATCTTACTCCTGATTCAACAGTATCCTTGCCACGATAAACTGTCCCATCTAAGTCAATTAAAAATACCCGGTAATCTTTCACTAGTTTCCCTTTCTTTTCTTAATAATAAAAGAATGATGACGTCCAAATTCTTTTTTGACTGCAATTGACTGCTTCTTTTTAAATTTGGTTTGATGAACTCGACGCTTCTTGAATGGATTATTTTCAGTTTTACGATATCCCTTGCCGTGACGTCGACGTGAGTGGAAGCGATCATTCTTACGATTACGTTCACGTTCATAATGCGTTTTGCGCGGTCTTTGATGTGAATAATGATGAGTAGGATTAGTTAATTCCAAAATAAAATACGGCCCACCCGGATTACAATATTCAGTTAAATAATCTACGATCGCCATCTCTTTTTTATCAATCGAAGTGCGAGCTTCATCTTTATAAAAGCCTTTTAAGCGCAGGTGGTCACTTGAAACATCCCCTACTAAATAATCATATTGATCCAAAAATGGATCATATTTTTTACGGAGCATTTCTAGATCGAGCGCATCCCGTTCATTAGTGACAATGGTATATAACTGATCATTAATTTTTATACTTTTACCATCCTGTACTACGTTAGCAAGCGGATGACGCAAAGGCTTCTCTTCTTCAAATTTATTTACTTTTTCCTCTGCGCTTTTTTCTGAATTAGTTTTATTTTTTTCTGTCATTTACTTCACTTCTCGATGATAGTGGGTATATTTTAGCTAAATAATTGCCAACAACTTCACGCAAAAATTGAGGGAATAGGAATTCATTTTCACCAACAATAGCTAAAGTCGGGAAGAATGGCACTAATACATAGTGATCAAGGCAAGCGATTTGATACTCTTCTTCTGGATCAATCTCATGACCATTGGCATAAACGATTCGCTTACGAGTATCTACTTTAATTCCCTTGTAATACATTTGCCCAAAGATCTTGCCTCTAAAGCTCATCCCTTGCAAATGAAAATGATCCAAATAATGGCGATTCTTTTCAATTTCCATTACTAAACGCCAAAGATCGCTGCCTTTTAAGGTAGAACGCACAACATGCATAGGATGTGGCAATGCCTTTTGCAAATCATACTGAGTTAAAACTCCACTCTTAAATGGGGTCAAAAATAATCCTGAACTCAAAATTGCTAAATCTGTCTTGGCAAAATCAGCAATCGCATCAAGCGAAACTTGAACTGCCGCAATTTTGTCATCATTAAATTTTTCAGGCAGCTTAGCTACTTTATGTTCAGACAAAAGTTTTTGACCTTTATCATAGTAGCCTTGAATAACTGCCTCATCTTCTGGCATTTCTGGCATTGAAGCTGTAGGAATCGTATCAGGCACGATTTTAGTTACATGGTGGTTTTCGAGTTCAACATGAATATCGCCAACGTAATTACCCCATTTTCCAGTTTGGGTAATCCAAGTATGTTCAACTTTTTCACCATGAGCTAATAGATCATGACTGTGACCACCAACGATCAGATCGATTTGCGGATAATTCTTGGCAAGCCAGCGGTCCATTTTAAGTCCTACATGAGTAATCAGAATCAAAACATCATATTGATCCTTAATTTGAGCTAATTGTTGATCCATTGCATGACCTAGCATTTTGACATGCCAGTGATTAGGACCATAAGTCATGGGATATGCTGCAGTAAGGCCGATTAAAGCAATTCGCGTGTTTTTCTTGGTTTTAATAATTTTATGACCCACTGCCCATTTAGGCATGGATTCGTCTTCTTCACGCAAATTAGCCAAAATTACTGGGAAATCAGCATGATCAAACAATCTTTCTAACACCCAGTGCGGATTAGATATTCCTTCATTGTTGCCAATCGTGATCGCATCATAGTGAAAGCCATTCATTAATTTAATATTAGCTTGGCCTTCAGTTGCATCGGTTAAGGGATGCGAACGATCCATAAAGTCACCGGCATCAAAAGTATAAACTTCATCAACTGAAGTATCTGCCTGAGCCTTTTTTAAATAGCGCCCAATTTTAGGAAAGTGTTCAAAATGTGAGTGTAGATCATTAGTATGTAAAATTCGCAAAGTTTCCATTTTTGTACTACTTTCTATCCAATTCGATTGGCCTTCAATATCATGTGATAAGCATCCAAAATTTTGCCTTTAGGCTTATCCCATTCTACCCACTTAGGATTTTTCCAATCATCTTCATTAGTCAATGTCTGCAAATCATAAGTATCATTGATATATTTTTCATACTCAATTAATGCAGTAGTACGCGGAATATTCAACTGTAATATCCGTACTTTTTTAATTTCACCATGGTCCACCGCTAATTCAGCAATTCCATTTTGATCAATATTAGAAATTTCATAATAACGACTACCATCATTTCTGGTAATCTCTTCAATTAAATCCAATTGTTCCATCAATTTCACCCTTTTGGAATAACAGAATCATACTATAAATAGAAAAAAATGTGTAACCATGCTATTGTTAATATGCGATAGAGGTGTACACATATGAAATTTAAAAGCCAACTATTTTGGGCTCTTTTTTTTAGCTTAATCTTTTTAACGACAAGTGGTTTTACTGTTGTTGGTCACCGCGGCGATCCCATCAAGTATCCTGAAGAAACTATTCAGTCTGATGATTCTGCCTTCAATTCTGGTGCTGATTACGTCGAACTCGATCTCCAACTTTCCAAAGATGGAGTTTTAGTCATCTCTCATGATGACGACCTTGAGCGAGTCACTCATACACATGCAATTGTATCACAAAATAACTTTGAGACACTTAAACAGCTAAAGTACGATAATGGCGAACACGTAATGTCGCTTAATGAATTATTTGAGCATTATAAAAATAAACCTAGCGCCAAATTTGTTTTAGAAACCAAGATTGATCATAGTATCAACCCATCTTACGAATTAGAAGATAAAATTGCTGCAGTAGTTAAGAAGTATCATATGCAAAAACGTATCATGATTCATTCATTTTCTGCAGCAAGTCTGTTTCATTTTAGAAAAATAATGCCTGATGCTTATTTAATCTTCATTGTAGGTAGCTTAAAACGCATTAACTTCAGTATTTTGCCTCAAGTAAATGCCGTAAACGCCGCTTCTGACATTGTTCAAGAGCATCCCTTCTTAATTCACTGGCTCCACAAATTGCATAAACAATTATTTGTCTGGGCAGAAATGGATGAATCACCTGCTCTTTGGCATTGGTTAATTAATCGTAATGTCGATGGAGTCGTTACCAACTTCCCCGCTACTGGGTTTAAATATAAATTAGCCAAAAGTGGTACTAAAAAATATGCTATCAATCGAACAGGAATCTATTTTGGTAAAACTAAGACCCCTACTATGATGAATCCCTATGTCCGAATTAAGGAAAAGAAATACGTTCGACCTAACCAAAAAGTTAATGTAACTTACGGCGTGCGAGTCGACAACAAATTATACTATCAGATAGCAGAAAAAACTTTTATTTCAGCGGAATTCGTCAACTTAGATTTACGCCGTAATGATATTGCACCTTATGAAAATAAAAAAATAATTGCTAAGCCTAACACTAAAGTAGCAATTTATAGTTATCCTGACAATCAAGCAAAAACAAAGAAATTCTTGCCTGCTAACACATTATTTAAAATTCAAAACTTTAATGGCGGTCCTAAGAACATGTGGCTTTACACCAAGAAAGGTTGGATTAAGGCTGATCAAATACTTTTCTACGGCTTTTTCAATAAAAAAGCTTTTCAGCAATATAACAACTTGCCACGAGTAAGCAAATACACGAACTTAGTTTTATTGACTTTCAATCCTAATAAATTAATCTTCACATCAACTTATTGGCAAAAGCGAAAACAAATTAATCAAATTATTCACTAAATTAAAAAAAAGCAGTTTTTATCAACTACTTCTTTTTTTGATACTTTTTATTGATTTAAAGTACTTTGTTTTTTAACTAATTCATATGGCAATTCAATATGAGTTTCGTCAACTTCTTCATTATTCATCAACTTAGTTAACATTCTCATAGCTACCGCACCCATATCATAAAGTGGCTGCTTGATTGTAGTCAAGGCTGGACGAACAACAGAAGCAAGTTGAGTTGCACTTGCAGTAACAATTTCCAAATCCTCTGGTATCTTCTTGCCTGCATCCATGGCTGAGTTCAAAATACCAACAGATGAAATATCACGGGTAACAATTACACCATCGATACCATCTTTAACGAGTTGTGGGTATAAATTGTAACCATCTGAATAATCCTTAACCCCGGTGTAAACATGTGGTTCACCCAGATTATTCTCTTTGATAAAGTCTTTGTATGCTGGAATTCTATTTTCACCATTTACCACTGCATCTTCATCACCAACCACGAGTGCCAAGTTCTTCTTGCCATCGTGCATTAATAAATTCAATGCTTCGGTATCAGCTTTCTTATAATCAATAGTTACGGATGCAAACTCATCGCGATTATCCTTAGTCCCAGCTAATACTACTGGAGTATTAGTTCTCTTAAATGCTTCTGCAGCTTCGTTTGGCAAACGGTTTGACATGTAGATCACGCCATCTACTTGCTTATTAAGCAAACTTTGAATTACTTGATCTTCCTTCATCAAACGATTTTCAATACTGGTAATGATAATGTTATACTTGTATAAAAGTGCAATATCATCAATACCCTTAGATAATTCTGCAAAATATAAATTAGTCAAATCTGGGACGATTAACCCTACTGTAGTGGTACGCTTAGATGCTAAACCTTGCGCTACAGCATTTGGTTGATAGTGTAATCTTTTAATTACTTCAAGAACACGATCACGTGTCTCTTTTCTCACATTATTATTGCCGTTAACAACACGAGAAACTGTCGCCATAGACACCTTAGCTTCTCGAGCAACATCATAAATTGTAACTTCTTGTTTATGCATCGCTTATTCTCAGTCCTTCCGAAAAATCCTTCACCTTAATTTATCATTATTTTGCTCTAAGTGCAAACGTTTACAGATTTTCTTTCATTTTTTCATACAAAAACATGATATACTGACACTAAACTAACAAAAAAAGAGGCTATTTATGAACTTAGATAAATTACAACAATGGCTGCAAGATTCAAACAATGATATTGCATACATTTCTAACCCAATTACTATTTCTTACTTCACGGGATATTCTATGGATCCTCATGAACGTATCTTTGCTTTGCTCGTATTTAAAGATGCAGATCCTTTTATTTTCTGCCCTGCTTTAAATGTAGAAGAAGCAAAAGATTCTGAATGGAACGGTGACGTTTTTGGTTACCTTGATTCAGAAGATCCATGGGAATTAATCGCCAACAACGTAAGAAAGAGAACTAAAGATACTCACACCTGGGCTATCGAAAAAGACGATCTTTCCGTTGCTCATTACCAATACCTGCGCGGCGAATTTCCAAATGCAAGTTTTACTAATGATGTTTCTTCATTCATTGAAAGACTTCGTCTTTACAAGACACCAGAAGAAATTAAAAAATTACAAGGCGCTGGTGCCGAAGCTGATTTTGCCTTTCAAATTGGTTTTGATGCAATCAGAACCGGTGTGACTGAAAGAAGTATTGCTGGTCAAATTGATTACCAATTAAAGATTCAAAAAGGCGTAATGCACGAAAGTTTTGAAACGATCGTCCAAGCTGGTAAGAACGCAGCTAACCCACACCTTGGTCCAACTATGAACACTGTTCAACCTAACGAATTAGTTTTATTCGACTTAGGTACTATGCATGATGGTTACGCATCTGACTCAAGTAGAACAGTCGCTTATGGTACGCCATCAGACAAGCAACGTGAAATTTACGAAGTTGACCGCGAAGCGCAACAAGCCGCAATTGAAGCTGCTAAGCCTGGTATTACTGCTGAAGAACTTGATAGCGTTGCTCGTGATATCATTACTAAAGCCGGCTATGGCGAATACTTCATTCACCGTTTAGGCCACGGTATCGGTAAAAATGTCCACGAATATCCATCAATCGTTCAAGGCAATGATTTAGTTCTTGAAGAGGGGATGTGCTTCTCCATTGAACCAGGTATCTACATCCCTGGCTTTGCTGGAGTAAGAATTGAAGACTGTGGTGTCGTAACCAAGGATGGTTTTAAGACATTTACACATACCAATAAAGACTTGAAGATTATCCCTGTTAGAGATTAATCTAAAATTTAGACGCAAAAAAAGCTGACATGACGTCAGCTTTTTATTTTGCGATGAATAATTGATTATTCTTCTGAATTATCTGGAGTTGAGGCAGTATTGTCATTTTCAGCATTGTTCAAATCATCAACTGATTTTTCTGCGTTATCGCCATCAGCAACATCATTGTCCTTGTTTGAATCATCAATAACGATGTCATCGAAGTCCTTTAATTCTGAATCATCTTCAACGTTCTTTGGGAATGAAGCTAATTGATTCTTAACGATTTCAGTACCATTGTCGTACTTCTTCTTCAAATCTTGAAGTTTATCGTTGTCTTTAATCTTGTTCTTAACATCATCAACTTGTTCATCACTAACAAGTAATGAACCTGCAATAAAGCCTGCTGCACAACCAGCTACAGCACCTAATACGAAACTTGCAAATTTTTTCATAGTGAAATCCTCCTTTATTAATTTTCACCTCTACGGCGTCTGCGTCTTGCAAAAGCAGTAGCCGCAATTGAAGAAACAAGACCAGCGTGACTAAAATGATTGCTACTAAAGCGTTTAGCGATCTTCTTTGATGAATCATTCAATTCTGATACGCTCTCACCCAAATCAGCAGCAGCTTTTACTACTGGATCCAACGTCTTCATTTTACCATTAACATCGATCATTAGGTCGTTAGTTTGATCTAATAAATTATGAGTTTGATCCATCAGACCATCCATATCTTCAGAAAGCTTCTTCATTGATTCATTAGTTGTCTGAATAGTAGCACTTGTTTCTTTCAAAACTTTTGCTGTACGAATAAGCATAGGGATCGTAAATAATACTAAAATTAAGAATGCAATTGCGGCAATTAAACCTGCTAAAGCACCATAAGAAATTGTCATCTTCTAACTTCTACCTCCATATACCATCTAAAAAAAGTCTAGCATGAATATACTTTATTCTCAATTAATGTCTTGTTATTCTTTTATTATAACCTATTAAATTCAAGAAAGGATATTATAAAACTATTTATGAAAATACCCACATTACCTACTCATTTCAGTCTGCATAAAATTCAGTTCAATTGGGACAAAATTGGGCAAAATTTTCTATCAATTATTTGGCAACTAGCCATTACTACCCTAATCTTTTACCTTTTATCCCACTTTGGTCACAAGATAATTAACAACTACTTGGCTAGACACAATACAATTAGAAATAAAAGGACTAAAACAATTACTGCTTTAATCAACAGTATCTTTCAATATACCTTGATATTCTTTTATCTTTTCGGTATTTTATCCATTATCGGCGTGCCAGTGGGAACTTTATTAGCCAGTGCCGGAATTTTCTCTCTTGCCTTAGGTATGGGGGCCCAAGGTTTTGTGAGTGATTTAGTTAACGGCTTCTTCATTTTAAGTGAAGACCAATTTGATGTCGGCGATACAGTTTCCATTAATGGTCAAGTCGGTACTGTAGATCAATTAGGTCTTAGAACCACTCGATTAAAAGCATCAGATGGTTCAATAATTTACATTCCTAACCGCAATATTACGATTGTACAAAATCTGGCCCATAATGCTATTGGACTAACTATTAATCTTGAATTAGATGCAGACAATGACTTTAGTCATATCACCAAAATTATTAAAGAGGTTAATAAATCAATTAAACCTGAAAAAGGCACCGTTTCTTCTGGCCCTTCAATTATTGGGGTTACTGGGCAAAATGGACGCACAGTTACCTATGGCGTTTATTTTAAGGTAAAACCTGAAAAGCAATCGATAGTTAAAAATTTATATTTAGGTAAATACATTCAAGCTTTGCAAAAAAATGATATTAAATTTGCAACAACTGCTAGTACAATCAAAACTAGCGCATAGAAAAAAGTGTTTAGAACGAAAAATTCTAAACACTTTTTTAATTGAATTGTTTTAGCCAATCAGGCAATTCTTGCAACAATTTTCTCACTGCATTACCACGATGAGAGATTTCATTTTTCTCATCTGTTGTCATTTGTGCAAAAGTCTTACCCTTTTCAGGAATAAAGAACAGTGGATCATAACCAAATCCATCTTCACCGCGTGGTGCAGCAAGGATCCGGCCTGAACAAGTACCTGAAACAACTAGATCTTTATCAAACTCACCTGGCATTGAAACAACGATCGTCGTCCAAAACTTGGCCGTTCTCTTTTCATCAGGTACACCGCCTAAATTAGCCAACAACTTGGCATTATTCTTGGCATCATTATGAGCTTCACCAGCATAACGAGCACTTCTTACGCCAGGTTCACCATTTAATGCATCAACCATTAAGCCTGAATCATCCGCAATTGTTGGTAATCCTGAAAATTCTGCTAACTCATGAGCTTTAATCTTGGCATTTGCTTCAAATGTTCTTCCACTTTCAATTGGATGAGGCGGATTATCTAAATCTGCATTAGTTTTAATTTCAACATCCACTCCAGCTCTTTTAAAAGCTTCCTTTAATTCCTTAGCTTTTCCTTGATTGCCAGTCGCAAATAAAATTTTCTTAGTCATTATAAATTCCTCGTATCTACTTGATGACTAGTCAAATCTGCTTGTCCTAAAAATCTTCTCCCCATTTCTGAGAATTTATCAGGATCTCCAGTGGTGTAGTATTCATGTTTTCCAGCTTGATCAGATGAACTAAATAAACCATCACGCCGCATAACATTAAAAGTATATTGTGCTACTTGATCAGCAGGATCTACGATTTGAATCTTATCACCTAATGCTTCCGCAAATTCATTTTGAATTAGTGGATAATGCGTACAGCCCAAAACAAAAGTATCAAAATCTTGACCCTTAAGTGGGGCAATACTGCGTTTTACCGCTGCTAAGTTTGTATCATAATCCTTTTGACTTTCAATGAGTGGAGCAAGCTCTGGCGCTGCAACTTCCATCACCTTGATATCAGGATCTCTGAATTTAATTTCTTTTTGATATGCATGTGAGTTAATCGTTACCGGAGTTGCTGCTACTGCGACTTTTTTATTTTTAGTCGTTCTAGCCGCGGCTAAACTACCTGATTGAATAACCCCGATAACTTGTTGTTCAACTTCATTTTGCAAAGTTGGCATTGCTACTGCAGTAGCTGTGTTGCAGGCAAAGATAATCAACTTTACTTTCTTTTGCAATAAAAACTTCACACTTCGGCGTGTAAGTTCAATAATTCGTTCACGACTTTTATCACCATAAGGCATATTGGCACTATCACCAATAAAAACAGTAGATTCGTGAGGCAACTTTTCAATTACTTTTTTAACAACTGTAAAGCCGCCAACACCCGAGTCTAACAATCCAATGGGACGATTATCCATAATAAAAACCTCTTATTAAGAAAAAATTATTTTCTACTCCTACTAGTTTACGGTAAAATAAAAAATAATAAAAGGGATGAATAAGTTTATGACAGAAAACGCAAACGAACACGTATATTTTATTAATCAACTTTACCGTGACTTTCTTTTACCAACTATTTTAGGTGATGACGATGCCCCTATTCTTTATTGGGCTGGCAAAAGAATTTCACGTCACTACGACTTAAGCGATTTTGATGATTTGATTGATTTCTTCCATATGGCTAAATTTGGTACTCTTGTAAAAACCAAAGAAAGAAGAGCCTCCATCACTTTTGAATTAAGCGGTCAAAATATCGAAGACCGTTTAGACAGTGATAGTAAAGAATTTTCTCTTGAAAGTGGCATGATTGCCGAAACCGTACAAAAGGAAACTGGTAAAATCACCGAAAGTGAAATTACCATTTTACCTAAAGAAAAGAAAGTTCAAATCATTGCTCGTTTTGGCTAAAAATTTAGCAAAAAAGATAGCTTTTTTATAGACTATAATTTATTATTACTATATGCTTTACCTTAGATTAAAATATTTTTAGATTTAGATATAGGAGTAATAAAATGCTTAAGGAATTCAAACAATTTATTGCACGCGGAAACGTTATTGATTTAGCAGTAGGTGTGATTATCGGTGCAGCTTTTACAGCAATCGTAAAATCACTTGTTAAAAACTTAATCAATCCGCTAATCGGTCTTTTTATCGGTAGAATTGACTTGTCTAACTTAACTCTTAAAGTAGGAGAAGCTAATTTTAGATACGGAAGTTTCCTAAATTCCATCATCAATTTCCTTATTATTTCCTTCATTGTCTTCTTAATCGTAAAAGCCGTTAATAAATTTACGAAAAAGGAAGAAGAAGAAACTCCAGCTGCTCCAACTGAAGTAGACTACTTAAAAGAAATCCGTGATCTTCTTAAAGAAAAAGAAGCATAAAAATAAAGCTTGTGGCTTCGCCACAAGCTTATTTTTTTATTTTAATTAACCAGCGTATTGATCCAAAATTTGGTTCAACTTTTCCTTTGGAGTGTAACCAGTTAAACGATCAACAATTTGACCATTCTTCTTAATAATCAAAGTTGGGATAGCCATAATACCAAGATTCTTAGCAGTTTCTTGATTGTGGTCAACATCCATCTTTGTAAACTTAACATCTTGACGTTCTTCTGCCAATTGGTCAATTACTGGTGATTGCATCTTACATGGACCACACCAAGTTGCCCAAAAGTCTGTTAAAACAACGCCATCTTTAGTTTCTTCTTCAAAATTTTGATCAGTAATTGCATCAACCATATGCTTTACCTCTTTCAATTAATATCGTTTTATCTTTAAATCTATATTAATAATATATCAGTTTTACTTACTTTTTACAAGAGGATTGCTTACTTTAATTTAACAATTGTGGCACCATTACCGCCTTCGTTAGCAGGCGCGTAATTAAAGCCTTTAACGTGGTTACTGCTACGCAAATATTGCCAAACGCCTTTACGGATTGCACCAGTACCGATCCCATGAATAATAGTTACAATATCTAAACCTGCCAGTAATGCGGAATCAATATAACGATCTAAATTAGTCATGGCTTCATCGTAGCGTTGACCACGCAAGTCTAACTCGCTATGTGCATTACTACGTCTAATTGCACTTGTTGCTCTAACCAATTTTTTCTTAGGTTGTGTATTATTCTTATCGATTCTCTCAATATCGCGGTCACTAACTTTGACTTTAATGATCCCCATTTGAACCTCATATTCATGTTCAGACAATTTCTTGGTAATAGTACCTGTTTGTCCATATGAAAGGACCTTTACTTGATCCCCTACACTTACATGATGACGCCGTTTTTCACGCTGTAAGACTTTATTATGGGCTAAATTGTGGGCCTGACGCTCTAGGCTATTAAGTTCACCCTTAGCTTCAATAATTTTATTTTCTTTAACGCCAGCATTTTTCTGCTTTTCCAGCTCGGCAATAATTTTATCAGCCTTTTTACGTCTCTTAGCTACAACTTCATTAGCTCTTTCTTGCGCAAAATCGAGTTGCTTTTGAACACGTTGGTTGTACCAATCAAGCGCTTGTTGCAATTTTTGTTCAAGTTTTTGACTGCGATCTAAACTCGTTTCGAATCGGTTGCGAGCTGTAGTAGCCGCCTTAGTTTGCGCATTTAATTTAGCAATCATCTTATTAATATCAGAATCCTCATCTGACATTAAGTTTTGCGCATTTTTAACTACATCTTCACGCATCCCCAGCCTACGAGCAATCGCAAAAGCATTACTGTGACCTGGAATACCAATTTGTAAATGGTATGTTGGTGATAAAGTCTTTAAGTCAAATTCCATCGATGCATTAGTAGTGCGTGGTCTGTTATATCCGTAAAGCTTCAATTCAGGATAGTGCGTAGTGACCATGATCTTAGCATCTTTCTTGCGCAAAAAGTCCAAAATGCTAATAGCTAAACTGGCACCTTCTTCTGGGTCGGTTCCTGCACCAATTTCATCAATTAAAACCAAGGTTTCTTTATCTACATTTTTCATAATGGCAATAATGTCATTAATGTGTGATGAAAAAGTACTTAATGATTGTTCGATTGATTGTTCATCACCAATGTCAGCGTAAACTTCTTTGAATACGCCAACTTTACTGCCTTCTTCAGCTGGAATAAATAAACCAGACTGAGCCATCAATTGCAGCAAGCCAGCGGTCTTAAGAGTAATAGTCTTACCACCGGTGTTTGGCCCAGTAATCAGCATTGTATCAAAATCGCCGCCTAAACGAATATCATTAGGAACAACTTTTTCTGGATCAATTAATGGATGGCGTGCATTTCGTAATTCCAGCGAATGATCCTGAGTCAACTTAGGCTCGCTAGCTTTCATTTGCTTAGCCAATTTTGCCTTTGCTTGCAAAAAGTCTAAACGAGTTAATGCATTAGCAATATTATTGATGCTATCAATTTCTTCTCTAGCTAAGCCAGACAATTTTTTCAAAATATTGCGGATTTCTTGTTTTTCTTGAGCAATTAAGTTTTGCTGGTGGTTGTTCAAGTTCAAAACTGCTTCAGGCTCAATAAATAAAGTCTGACCACTTGCACTTTGATCATGAACTACCCCACCAAACTTGCCACGATATTCCTGCTTAACTGGAATAACATAGCGATCATCACGAATAGTAACGATTTGTTCAGACAAGTACTTGCTGCTATTTCCTTTGGTATAAGCATCCATCCGGTTCTTAATGTCTTCTTCGTTACTACGCATATCGTGACGCAAACGTGCTAATGCGCTTGAAGCTGTATCAAGTACTTCACCATCATAATCAACAGATTTTTTTAATTCTTTAAATAAAAGGTCTGGAACATCTAACTGATCCAAAACTGAATCGATAGCTGATAAGTTAAGCTTTTCATCATCAACATCTTCCAGAAATTCGTTAATCTCATTGGCTAAGCTTAAAACAAGAAGTAAATTACCCAATTCCTGAGCATTCAGATTTGCTTTTACACTCAATCTTTTAGTGCTAGGATGAACATCTTGAAAATCAGTTAACGGAAGTTGTCCTTTAACTCGCAATAAGTCAGCCAATGCTAAAGTTTGTTTTAATTCATTTTGTACTCGGTCAAAATTACCACTCGGTCTTAACTTCAATGCCGCATCTTTAGCTGGAGCGGTAATTGCTAATTTACTTAATCTTTTAGTAATTTCACCGAACTCTAAGATCTTTAAAATTTTATCATTCATAGCTATTTATATTTCTTTTTATAAACTAACAAAAAGGACCAGCCGCAGCTAGTCCTTTTTTATTATTTACCACTTAGGCGATCATCATCCAAGAAAGTATTCAAAACTCCTTGTACCATGTCCCATTCATCATCAGATTCAATCTCATGCAAATCACTGCTAGTGACATCACCTGCGTCATCTGCATCATAACTGAAAGCCTGTACTTCAATATCTTCATCGTCCCCCACAGCGGCTGGATAAAGAAGTACGTATGACTTATCATAATCATCTGAATGAAAAGTAAATAATACTTCATACAATTCTTCATTACCTTGATCATCGATCAAAGTAATTTGACGATCTTGATCGTCACCATTAACTTGTGCTGCCATATTAATCCTTTCGGTGTAAATCCAAATAATTTTGCAAGATGAGCACCGCTGCCATCTGATCAATCACTTGTTTACGTTTTTTACGATCATGAATACCTGCATCTTCTACGAGTACTCGGCGTGATTCGATAGTTGTTAATCTTTCATCAGAATAATGCACGGGCAAGCCAAACTTTTCTTCGAGTCTTTTACCGTAAGCCTTACTGCGGGCAACCGAAGCTCCCGAAGTGCCATCCATATTCTTAGGCAGACCTAATACAAAGCCATCTACTTCATATTGTCTAACTAACTTTTTTAATGGACGCATCCCAAAATTATATCTGGTTTCATCAATTTTAATAGTTTCTAACTTCTGTGCAGTAATTCCTAATTCATCACTGACCGCAACACCCACAGTTTTAGAGCCTATATCTAAACCTAATAATCGCATTATTTATTCTTACCAAGATAACTCTTAACGAGTTCCTCAATAATTTCATCACGTTCGTGCTTAAGAATTAAGTTACGGGCATCATTATGCCGTGGAATATAAGCAGGATCGCCAGAAAGTAAGTAACCTACAATCTGGTTGACAGGATTATAGCCCTTTTCTTCAAGCGCATTGTAAACATCTTGCAGAGTGTCATAAACATTCTTTCCTTTATTTTGGTTAAAGTCAAAATGCATAGTCTTATCTAGCGAACTCATATTTATTCCTCCTGTCAACAATTTTACTTGAAAAAAAGCTTAAACACAATTAATTAATTCTTAGTTCTTTGAAATTTCTTCGATTACAGCCTTGATAGCGTTGTTAAGACCTTCTGGCTTCTTACCACCGGCTTGAGCCATGTTAGGACGACCACCGCCGCCACCACCAAAAATTGGAGCAGCCTTCTTAATTAAGTCGCCAGCCTTAAGACCCTTGTCTAAGGCCTTTTGATTCAAGCTAATAATCATATTAGCCTTGCCATCATTTTCAGCAGCTAAAACTAAGACGTCTGACTTGTTGCCACTCTTCCAGTTGTCAGCAAGTTCACGAAGGTCGTTCATGCCGTTAACATCTGCAATAGTAGCAATTACAGTCAAGTCACCAGCTTGTTTTACATCATCAAAGATTTGACCAGCCTTAGCTTGGTTGATTTGCTTAGTCAAAGTTTCAACTTGCTTTTGACTATCATGTAAGTCACTTTCAAGTGAGTCAATCTTATCAATAATGTTGTCTGGCTTAGTTGCCTTAATTTCTGTTTGAATATCATCAAGTAAACCTGAACGATTTGCTAAGTATTCGTATGCCTTCTTTGAAGTTACAGCTTCAATTCTACGCATACCAGCACCAACAGCTGATTCAGAAGTAATCTTGAAGATACCGATTTGGTTAGTGTTATCACAGTGAGTACCACCACAGAATTCTGATGAGAAGTCACCCATTTGAACAACACGAACCTTGTCACCGTACTTACCATCAAAGAGGGCTAAAGCACCCATCTTTTCACCTTCTTCAGGTGTAGTGATAGTGGTCTTAACATCGATAGCTTCCCAAATCTTTTGGTTAACTAATTCTTCAACTGACTTAATTTCACGTGGAGTCATTGGTTCCATAGCAGTGAAGTCAAATCTCAAGTAGTCAGGATCAACTAATGAACCTGCTTGGTGAGTATGTTCACCTAAAACTTGACGAAGTGCAGCGTGAAGCAAGTGGGTTGCTGAGTGTGAGTGACGTAAACCTTCACGACGTTCCTTGTCGATCTTCAAAATATATTCCTTGCCCTTTTCCATTGGCAAAATAAGGTCAACAAAGTGCAAGTTTTGGTCGTTTGGAGCGTGTTGGACATCAGTTACCTTAGCAACAAGTTCACCATCTTGATCATAAATGTTACCGTGGTCGGCAACTTGACCACCACGTTCTGCATAAAATGGAGTCTTGTCAAAGACTAAGGTTGCGTGTTCGCCATCAGCCTTGTCAACTAACTTATCGTCAACAACGATGTCAAGAAGCTTGGCATGTGGTTCTTCATAAGTATCACGTTCAAAGACTGACTTGTCCTTAATGTTCATCAAAGTTACATCTTGACGACCCATTGATTGAAGATCACCACGAGCCTTACGTGCACGTTCCTTTTGAGCTTGCATTTCAGCATCAAAGCCCTTCTTATCAACCTTAAGGCCAGCATCTTGAGCTGATTCAAAGGTCAATTCGTATGGGAAGCCATAAGTATCAAACATCTTGAAGGCATCCTTACCTGAGATAGTCTTGTCATCTGACTTCGTAGCCTTATCAATTAAGTCATCAAGCAAAGTCAAACCAGTATCAAGAGTAGCTTGGAATCTTTCTTCTTCGTTTTGAATTACGTTTTCGATAAAGCCGCGTTGATCCATAACTTCTGGGTAGTGGCTTTGCATAATCTTACCAACAACTGGTACAAGCTTGTAAAGAAAGGCCCCCTTGATGCCCAAACGTTGACCGTTAAGGTCGGCACGACGAATCAAACGACGAAGAACGTAACCACGACCTGAGTTTGATGGAAGAGCACCATCAGCAATAGCAAAACTTACGGCACGAACGTGGTCGGCAATAATCTTGAATGCAGTAGTGTCCTCTTTGTTTTCACCGTACTTCTTACCGTCAGTCATTTCTTCAGTAGCGTGAATAATTGGCAAGAATAAGTCAGTTTCAAAGTTAGTTGGTGCATCTTGCAAAATTGAAAGTACACGTTCAAGCCCCATACCAGTATCGATGTTCTTGTGTGGTTGGTCTACGTACTTACCATTTGGCAAGTGGTTGTATTGTGAAAATACGATGTTCCAAATTTCAAGGTAACGTGCATTTTCACCACCTGGGAAGTTTTCTGGATCGTCTTCAGCAACGTCGTTGTTTTCTTGACCACGGTCGTAGAAAATTTCAGTATCAGGACCACATGGACCTTCACCAATATCCCAGAAGTTGTCTTCTAACTTAACAATATGGTCTGCTGGCATACCAGCTTTTTCCCAGACACGTTGTGAATCAACATCTTTTGGATAAACAGTACAGTAAAGCTTTTCCTTTGGTAAGCCAAGCCACTTAGGACTAGTTAAGAATTCCCAAGCCCAAGGAATAGCTTCATCTCTAAAGTAATCACCTACTGAGAAGTTACCAAGCATTTCAAAGAAAGTTTGGTGACGAGCGGTCTTACCAACATTTTCAATATCGTTAGTTCTGATTGACTTTTGAGAAGAAGTAATTCTGTGGTTCTTTGGTACAACTGAACCATCAAAATATTTCTTCATAGTAGCAACACCAGAGTTAATCCAAAGAAGAGTTGGGTCATCTTGTGGAATAAGTGATGCACTTGGCATAATCATATGGCCATGATCCTTGAAGAAGTCAAGGAACATTTGGCGAAACTCTGAACTAGTTAGTTTCTTCATTTTTATCTCCCATAAACAAAATAAAAAACACCATTGCTTATTCAAGGACGCTCCGCGCGCGGTACCACCTTGATTGCAACAGTGTTTGTTACCTCTTGATATTCTTAATTAATACAACTTAAAGGAGCATCTGTTAAAGCGAATTAAGCCCTCTCACCAATTGGCTCTCTCTTTGAAATTCAACTTTAATAGACATATCTTAAGCTGAAAATAATTGTACTACAAAATCCTCGTCTGTCAACGTCCTTGTTCACGCTTGCGTTTTCTTAAACGCTTAGCTTTTCTAATCTCATGACGTTGTTCAAGCTTACGCTTTTGACGATTATCTTCTTGAATTGCTCGCTTAATCTTCTTCTTGTAGCCAGGCTTACGCTTTCTCTTTTCTTTTTTAACGTAACCAACTAACTTAGTATCAAGCTTGCGATTCTTACCTTGACGGTTCTCACGACTGCGGTAATGCTTACGTGGTACTAATTCACCATTCTTAAGTTCAACAAAGTCAAAATGAACGCCCATCTTTTCCAAATCTTCGATTCGATTCATTTCTTCTTCACGAATTAAAGTAATCGCATGACCTGATAAACCATTACGGCCGGTACGACCAATCCGGTGAATTACAAATTCGATATCACGTGGTATTTCATAGTTAATAACTAAACTTACCCCATCGATATCAAGACCACGTGCTGCTAAGTCAGAAGCAACAACATATTGAAATTGTCCTTGCTCAACTTGACGCAAAGTCCGCTTTCTTTCTCGCTCAGTTACCCCACCATGAATCTTAGCTACCTTTAAGCCTTGATCTTGCAAGTATCTAGTTAATTCATCAACAGTTTGTTTTGTATTTGCAAAAACCAAAGCCAAGTATGGTTGACCCATAGTCAATAACTTGTACAAAATGCTCTTACGGTTCTTTGAACCAATATCAAGCAAATCATTCTTAATTGTAGGTGCAATGACACTTGGATTATCGATCACGATTTGATCTGGGTGAGCCATGTACTTACGCAAGAAGTTAGATAGCTTAACTGGAATAGTAGCTGAAAAAGCTGCAATTTGTACATCCTTAGGCATCTTGCTTGCTACTTGATCAATATCGGCCAAAAAGCCCATGTCAAGAGTCATATCAGCTTCGTCGATGACAAAAGTCTTAACTTGATCAACAATGAATACCTTTTTTTGTACAAAGTCAAGGAGTCGTCCAGGAGTGGCAATTACCAACTGTGGCGTATTATTTTGATACTTTTCTAACTGACGTTCACGGTCAGTACCACCAGCAAGGTGAGCGATAGAAAAATGCATCCCTGCCGCATCTCTTAATTGACGTGCCACTTGGTAAAGCTGATCAGCCAATTCACGACTAGGCAAAGTCACAATTGCTTGCACATAGTGAGCATCTTCATCAATTTCATTAAAGATAGGCACCAAATAAGCATGTGTCTTGCCTGACCCAGTTGCAGCTTGCACTACAACACTCAAATCAGAAAGCATTGCCGGAATAACTTTTTCCTGCACCTTAGTTGGCTTTTCAAAATGGATCTTCTTTAACCCCTCTTGAATAGCTGGTTTAATTCTGGAATCTGTGAAAATATTATTCATGATCTTCTTTATACTTCTTAGTTACTTCAACAACTTCGGCAAAGACTTGCTTTACTTCGTCCATGTCCTTAGCATTGGCACCACTTGCTAATGCGTGGCCACCACCATCATGCTTAGCAGCTAATTCATTGATTACTGGACCCTTTGAACGGTAGTGCACACGGAAAGTGCCATCTGGCTTTTCAACAAATACGTTCCAAGCCAAAACATCCTTGATTCGACCTGGAGTTGAAACTGCAACATTAGCTTGATCATCAGTCAAACCTAACTTCTTCAAATCATCTTGCATCAAGATAGTGTAAGCAGCACCAACTGGATCGATTTCCATCTTGTCCATTGCTAATGCTTGAAGCTTAGCTTCATCAAAGGTTACATCGGCAATGTTTCTAGCGATTTCAGTAATATCAATACCAGTTGAAGCAAGTTGAGCTGCTACTTTAAAGGTATGTTCTGAAGTTTCTGGATACATAAAACGACCAGTATCGCCAACAATACCTGCGTAAAGTGGGTAAGCGACTTCTGGAGTAATCTTAAAGCCTTCTTCATTTAAGAAGTCAACGATGATTTGACAAGCTGCTGGAGCATCAGGATCAACATAACTCATATCAGCGTATGGATCTACATCTGGGTGGTGGTCGATCTTAATTAAAAAGTCACCCTTGTCGTAAAGCTTGTTTGAAATTCTTGGGGTATTAGCAGTATCAGTAGTAATTACCAATGCACCTTCGTAATCAGTTGCTTTAACTTGGTCCATATGATTAATCCAAGCTAAATCGCCTTCGTCATTTTCACCAGCACATAAAACGCGCTTGTCAGGGAATTTTTCCATAATTGCACGTGCAAGACCAGCTTGTGAACCAATTGCATCTGGGTCAGGACTAGTGTGACGGTGCAAAATAATAGTTGGATATTGTAAGATTTTTTCGTAAATGTCATCAAAACTACTCATTATTTTTCCTCATCTTCTAAAAATTATCTGTATCTAGTTTACCAGAAAAAGGACTTCTTTTAGTAATCGAATAAATTGATTGCTTGATATTCATCCTGCTTAAAATCAGTAACAGTTACCCCGATTAACCGAATACCTTTTTCCAAAAAGTTACTGGTTTTATCAAACAAATCACGGGCGCTGTCATAGAAATCATACTGGCTATTTGACGGTTTCGTCAATTTTCTGCGCTTAGTCACAGTATCAAAATCATTATCTCTAACTTTTATTACTACAGTTTGGGCAAAAAAGTTACGCTTTTTTAGTTCTTCTTCTAAATGTTTACAATAATGCCGAATGTGCGTCAACGCCTCATCACGTGTATAAATAGCCGGCTCATAAGTGCGTTCCATACCAATCGATTTACGATTTGCATCTGAATCCGCAATGACCGGGCGCAAATCAATCCCATGTGCATGCTGCGCTAAGAAGTAGCCCATCTTTTTGAACTTTTTAATTAAAACAAAATCATCAACCTGCTGCAAATCCGCACCTGTATAAATCCCCATCTCATGTAACTGTTCTTGCGTTTTAGGACCTACGCCTGGGAAATTTTCAATTTTTTGCATCCCTAAAAATTGCTTAGCTTCATCAGGCAAAATAACGGTTCTGCCAAAGGGCTTGGCATATTCTGACCCCATTTTAGCCAAAAACTTATTATAAGAAACGCCAAAAGATGAATTCAGTCCAAGCTCTGTTCTAATCCGGCGTTGCAAGCTAATTGCTAATTGGACCGCGGATTTTTGTCCTAACTTATTATGGGTGACATCAAGATAAGCTTCATCTAAAGCAATTGATTCTACCTTATCTGTAATATTATGCATAAAATAATGAATCTCGGCTGACACGCTACGATATTTCTTAAAGTCAGGTCTAATAAAAACTAATTCTGACTTTGGAATCAACTTAACCGCCTTAATCGCAGGCATTGCCGAATGAACGCCGTACTTTCGAGCTATATAATTACAAGTTGCTACAACTCCATGCCCACCATTATTACGAGGATCTTGCCCGATAACTAGTGCCTTATTTTTTAATTCTGGATTTCTTTGAGTTTCAACTGAAGCGTAAAAAGCATCCATATCCAGATGTATAATCCGACGATGGATGTCGTTTTGCGGCAATAAATTTTGCTTATTCATAAATCCAATGTTCCGTTGGAGCCTCGAAGATATCGTTTGCTTCCTTTGGGCCCATTCTATATGGCAAATATTGAGCAATTTTGGCATTGCCTGCTTCATTTTCTTTTTGCCAATCAGCTTCAACAGAATCGATAAATTCCCAGTAACGTTTTAATTCGCTCCAATGGGTAAAGTTAGTTGAATCATTGACAAAAACATCATGTAAAAGCCGCTCATAGCCGTCTGGAACTTTTACCATTTCAGATTTTGAAAATTCATAGGTTAAATCTTCGCGTCTAATTCCTGGTTGATCGATCTTTTTACCATTAATGGTGATATAAATCTTGCTAGTAGGATCAATCTCAATCGTAATATTGTTGGAATGAGCTTGACCATAAGGATTATTGATATGCTTTAATACGATATCGATTCTATTCTTCTTTTCCTTAAATTCTTTACCGGTTCTAAAGTAAATCGGTACCCCAGCAATTGGGCCTTCCTTAAATTTAACTTTACCAGCTACAAAGGTCTCAGTAGTAGAATTTTCATCTACATTTGGTTCTTGTTTATAAGCAAAAGTAGTATCACTACCTAAATATTGACCGCGAACAAAATCTTTTTTCACTTCCTCTGGACTAGGAATGATCATGCCTTCAAGCAAATCTTGCTTAGCCTTGTGGACACTAGCAGAAGTTAAATCTTTAGGTTCTGGCATAGCAAGCAAAGTAATGATCTGGAAGATATGATTTTGAACCATATCACGCAAAGCACCGGAAGTATCATAGTATCCACCACGTGCTTCCACTCCCAATCGTTCTGCCAAAGTGACTTGAATATTTTTAATGTAATCAGCTGACCAAATATTTTTGATTAAAGGATTGGTAAAACGCATTGGCATAATGTTTTGAACCATTTCTTTGCCCAAATAGTGGTCAATTCTAAAGATATCATCTTCATTAAACGAAGCGGTAATTTCTTTATTTAATTTTTCGGCAGATGCCAAATCATGACCAAACGGCTTCTCTACTACGATTCGATTGAAGCCACTACCTGTTAAGCATTGGTCATTGATATGTGTAGCGATCGTGCCAAAGAATCTTGGAGCCATTGCCATGTAAAAGAGACGGTTGCCATGTGCGCAATAACGATCGTCTAATTCTTGAGCTAATTTTTTCAGTGTCTCATAGTGTTCAACATTTGTAACATCATGTGATTGATAGTAAAAATGGCTAGCAAAATGCTTTAAACTATTTTCATCAACCTCATCGTGAGTTTCATGAACAGCATCACTAACTTGTTCACGTAAATATTCGTGTGACCAAGGTCTACGAGCTGTTCCGATTACGGCAAAATTATCATGAATTAAGCCTTGTTGATACAAATTAAACAAAGCTGGGTAAAGCTTACGGTGAGCTAAATCACCACTACCACCAAAAATAATCATAACTACAGGAATATTTTTCATAATACTATCCTTTTCTTTAATTTGCTTTTTTAAATCATTTCTATTTTACAACAAGCTTTTTCATGGCAAAACAAAAAGCGTCTGAATTGACGCTTTTGCTATTATTAATTATTTGTCTTCTTTAGTTTCATCTGAAGAAGCATCAGTGCTCTTAGTATCTTCTTTAGCAGGTGCATCTTCAGTCTTATCTGCTGCAGGAGCATCATTTTCTTCAACTGGTGCTGCAGCAGGAATAACGCGGCGAACAGCCATTCTTTCGAAAGTTAAGTAAATACCGTCTGCATCTACTACGATAGTCTTGTCACTGTTGATCTTATCAACTTTAGCGTGCAAACCATCAACTAAAACAACGCCGTCACCCTTCTTCAACTTATCCATCATTTGCAATCTTTGTTGTTGTTGCTTCTTTTGCGGACGAATCATACCAAAGTAAGTAAAACCGATCAAAACGATGAACAAGATGATCATCATCATGTTGCTGCCACCAGCAGCGCCAGCATTTGCTAAAAATAAAGTATTCAAATCTTTCACCTCATAAAATTATTGTCTAGATATTATGTCTATTATACAGAAAATAATATTATTTATCACCTGGAACAGGAAAACCTAATTGCAAATATGCCTTGTCTGTCACCATTCGCCCACGTGGTGTAAGCAAAATAAATCCATGCTGCAACAAATAAGGCTCATAGAGTGATTCAATTGTTTCCATATCTTCACCTACATTAGCAGCCAAGGTTCTAATGCCAACAGGTCCACCATTGTAGCCTTCAATCATTGTCCGTAACAAACGACGGTCAGTCTGATCTAACCCCTCGTCATCCACTTGAAGCTGCTTCAATGCACCTTCAGTTGTAGCAAGAGAAATTGTCTTTTCACCTTTAACTTCCGCAAAATCACGAACACGTTTCAAAAGACGGTTAGCTACACGCGGCGTTCCTCGAGACCTTCGGGCTAATTCATGAGCCGCCTCAGGTGCAATTGAAGTATGGAAAACATCACTTGATCGTTGGACAATCTTTTCTAGTTCATCAATTGTGTAATACTGCATGTGTTCAACGATACCAAATCGATCTCGGAGTGGTGCAGATAATTGACCAGCCAAGGTTGTTGCCCCAATCAAAGTAAATGGTGGCAACGGCACGTGAACAGCATGTGTAGTCTGCCCTTCACCAATTACGATATCAATATAGTAGTCTTCCATTGCTGAATACAAAACTTCTTCAACAGGCTTAGCAAGACGATGAATTTCATCAATAAAAAGCACATCCCCTGGATCAAGATCTGAAAGTAGTGCTACTAAATCCCCCGCTTTTTCAATTGCAGGACCACTTGTACTCTTTAAATGCACGCCAAGTTCATTTGCAATTACAAAAGCTAAAGTTGTCTTACCTAAACCTGGTGGTCCATAAAGCAAGACATGATCTAAAGCCTCATCACGCTGTTTTGCGGCTTTAATATAAATGGACATTTCTTTTTTAACACGCTTTTGACCTAAATATTGATCCAAAGTTTGGGGTCTTAAAGACAATTCCATTTGTTCTTCTTCAGAATTTTCTACTTCACCTGAAGTTACTGCATCTTCATTTTCTGCCACCAGTTTCACTTCCTCACTTATATCAATATTTACTATTATAACAAGATCTACTTCTTAAGCAGTAATGCTAAACCTTTTTTAATGTATTGATCGGCTGTATCTGCATTAACTTCTTCAAGCTTAGGAGTAATGCGGTCGACTTCTTTTTGAGTATAACCTAAAGCAATTAATGCTAACAAAGCATCATTCAATGCTGGCGGGATATTTCCTTGTTCTTCATCTTGACGATCAAGTCGAGCAACATAATCGCCTAGCTTTCCCTTCAAATCAAGCACAATCTGAGACGCCGTCTTTTTGCCGACACCAGGAAAACGAGTTAAATATTTTACTTCTCCCTGTTCAATTGCTTCGGCTAAAGAGTTGGCATCTTCAGCTGCCATGATTGCTAAGGCACTCTTAGGACCAATCCCACTAACGCTTAAGAGTTTAAGAAAGAGCCCCTTATCATCTTCACTTTGAAAACCATAAAGAGTAATTCCTGTATCTCTTACAATTTGTTCAATAAAGATCTTAGCTTTATCTCCCTTTTGGTAAGCAAAAGGAGTTGGGCTATATACTTTATAACCTACGCCATTTACATCGACTACGATATAACTTGGTGTAATAACTGTAACTATTCCTTCAAAATATTCGTACATTTATTATTCATCCTTCTTGAACATTTTTCTTAACTCGTTCTGACTTATCCGCACTAAAATTAACTGACCATCTGCATCATGATAAGGATCGGACGTTTTACGCAGATCCGCAATAATTTGTGCACCTTCTGCAGCGGATAAATTGATTTTACCTTTAACACTGTGTTTAGCTTCTAAAGCCGCTACTCGTTTAAATAAATTTTGCGATTTACCCTTATCAAGATTTAAATAATTATCCAAAATTTCACGGATGGATTCTTCGACATGCTCATGAATCCATGTAGGGTACGAACGCACAATAAAACTATTCTGACCAAATTCATCTAAATAAATGCCTAGTTGCTTAATTTGATCAATTTTATCTTTAATTTGCAAAAAATCTAAATTGCCAAATTCCAACACAATCGGTGTCAGCAAACCTTGCTGCACTATTTTTTTAGAAGTAATAGTTTGATAGATTTGTTCAAATTGAAGACGGCGTCTGGCGGCCACTTGATCAATCAAATATAAGTCACCATCATTTTCAGCCAGTATATACGTATCCATTTTCCCAACATAAGCAAGGCGCGGCAAATTATTGGCTAAAGTTTCATCCCCCGTCGAAATAACTTCTTGATCTACTTTTTTATTGCTAAACGGCATCAATTTTTGTTGCAAAGCAACATTTTTATCCCAAGTTTTAGTGATGATATATTGATCATCCTCACGTGGAATATTGATATCCACATAGTTATGCGTAGTTTCTTTTTTAGGCTCCTCAGCTTTTTTAGCTTCTTGTTTTACTAAAAATTCTGGCTTCTCAGCTTCTTCATGAACTTCCGGCGTCTTACGCGTTGTATTGACAACGTCTTGATTGAGGTTGAACTCTAATTGATCAACTAAAGTCTCACGTTTATTTTCTAAATTGGCAAAGCCACTACTTTGTTCAGTTTTATCTAGCAAAGCATCGCTAATAGCACCAGTGATCAGACGACTAAGTTCTTTTTCTTTAGATAAACGTACCTCTTGCTTAGTAGGATGGACGTTCACATCTACTAATAATGGATCAACATGAATAGCGATCACGACAATAGGATAATGACGCGCCGTTAATTTTGAACCGTAGCCATCCATAATGGCATTATTCAATTGAAAATTCTTGATATAACGACCATTCAATAAGATCGAGATAAAGTTGCGCGTAGAACGAGTTAATTCTGGTTTGGACATTAATCCTGTAATCTTAAAATCACTGTCTTTTGCTTCAAAACTTTCCATTTTTTCAGCAATATGACGGCCATATACATTAGCGATCGTCTGTTTTAAATTGCCATTGCCAGTTGTTCTGAGTAAAACTTTACCCGTATTTGACAAGGTAAACGAAACTTGCGGATAACCTAAAGATAAACGGTTAATAATATCCACAATTTTCATAATTTCAGTCCGTGGACTACGTAAATACTTTAATCGCGCAGGCGTGTTAAAGAATAGGTCTCGAACTGTAATTTTAGTTCCTTTTTGTGACGCTGCATCTTCTTGGCCTTTTTTACTGCCGCCACTAAATTCTGCCTTAATCCCAATCGCATTTTCTGTGGCTGTCACAATTTCGACATGACTAACAGCGGAAATTGAAGCTAAAGCTTCACCACGAAATCCTAAAGTAGAAACCTTGAACAAATCATGCTCATTGTTAATCTTGCTTGTGGTATGCCTAGTAAATGCTAAATCTACTTGATCACGTGCAATTCCAGTTCCATTATCTTGGACTACAATTTGCTTTAATCCGGCATCAATAAAATCGACTCTAATTCTCGTTGCACCAGCATCAAGTGAATTTTCCACAAGTTCTTTAACTACACTAGCCGGACGCTCTATTACTTCACCCGCTGCAATCTGATTAGTTAAATTTTCAGATAGCTCGTGAATTTTAGCCATTACTTATCATCCTTCAAGTCCTTTTGCCAATCAGCTACCATTTGCATGATTTGCAATGGTGTCTTATCAGCTAAATAAAGATTAGAAATATCATCAAGCACATCTTGTTCCGCATCGGTCATCGGACTATTTTCACTGTCATTATCTTCAATTTCATCAGAATCCGTTGCTGGTTGGGCAAATAAATCAAGTTGCTGACTAACTGGTGCCAGTTCACTCCCCTGTGCTTCTAAGCGCTTCAATAATTTAGTTGCTTCACGTAAAACGGCACGTGGCAAGCCAGCAAGTTGTGCAACGTGGATACCATAACTTTGATCAGCAGGACCTGGCAAGATTTTATGTAAGAAAATCAACTTACCATTTTCTTCGGTCGCCCCAACGTGAATATTTTTTAAATGATCGAGTGTTTCATCAAGGCTGGTTAATTCATGATAGTGCGTAGCAAAAAGTGCCTTGGCACCAACTTTATCATGCAAGTATTTAACAATAGCACCCGCTAAGGCCATACCATCATAAGTAGCCGTACCACGTCCAATTTCGTCAAATAAAACTAGACTGCGCTTCGTAGCATATTGCAAAGCATCGTTTGCCTCGCTCATTTCCACCATGAAAGTACTTTGACCAGAAATCAAATCATCAGCTGCACCAATACGAGTAAAGATTTGATCAAAGATAGGTAAAGCTGCACTATCAGCAGGGACAAATGAACCAACTTGCGCCATAATGGCAATTAACGCCATCTGCCGCATATAAGTACTCTTACCTGACATGTTTGGTCCAGTAATCAAAAAGATATTTGTAGCAGAATCCATCTTCACATCATTAGGAATATATGAACCTGCAGTCATTACTTTTTCCACAACCGGGTGACGACCATTAACGACGTCAATGTCTTGACTATCAGTGTGGAAAGATGGGCGACAATAATTGTTTTGTTCAGCAACTGTAGCGAAGCCACAATAAACATCTAAGGCAGCTAATTGATTACCCAATTTTTGCAAAGCAGGAATATACTTCTTGACTTCATCACGCAATTGAACAAATAAATCATATTCAAGATCAGTTGAACGAGTCTGCGCCTCTAAAATTAAATTTTCATGCTCTTTCAACTCTGGAGTAATGTAGCGTTCTGCATTAGTTAAAGTTTGCTTACGAGTATAGCGATCAAGAGGCACCTTACTCTTGTTACCATTAGATACTTGAATATAGTAGCCAAAGACCTTATTGAAACCGACTTTCAAGTTGTCAATGCCTGTCTTTTGACGTTCATCAGTTTCCATTTGAACAAGCCACTTTTTACCATTGTTCATGGCATCCCGATAGCGATCGAGTTGTTTATCCACACCATCTCTAATTAATCCACCGTCTGTGGTTAAAAGTGGTGGATCTTTTACTAGAGTAGTAGAAATTAATTCAGCAACACCCTTTAAAGGATCAATTTTTTTGGCGAAATCTGTCAAAACATCACTGTCAGATTGATTAAGTGCATCAAGAATAACCGGCACTGCTTGCAAAGAACGCGACAATTGCAATAATTCACGGGCATTAACATTGCCAAAGGCAATTCGTCCTGTTAAACGTTCTAGGTCATATACACCTTTTAAGGCATCAATCACATTTTCTCGGGTAAAATAGCCATCAAGTAATGCTTGAACCATTTCTTCACGATGATTAATGATATCCACATTTAACAATGGACGAGCCAACCATTGCTTGAGTAGACGACCTCCCATGGCCGTATGAGTCTTGTCCAATACCCAGAAAAGTGATCCCATCTTTTTACCGGTCTTAGCTGAAGCCACTAATTCCAAATTGTTTTGCACAGTATGTGACATCTGCAAATACTGATTTACTTCATAGCTCTTAGCAATTTGTAAGTGAGCTAAGCTTCGCTTCTGCGTTGAAAGCAAGTAACCGACTAATTGACGTGTTGCCTCTTTTTCGGCTGCATTGGTCAAATTTTGTTCAACATAAGAAATTTCCGCATGCTCGCCTTCAATTGGTGTAGGTGCTGAAACCGTAATATTTACCTTGTGCATAAAGTCCTTGTTTTGTTCAGTTAATGGACCGTTATACACAACTTCTCTTGTTCTCAAAGACAAAAGTTCATTAGAAACTGCGGCAAAGCTCTTCAAATGAGTAGAATAAATTTCACCGGTGGATAAATCACTGTAAGCTAAACCGAAGCCACTTTTAGTAGTAACTACAGAAGTTAAATAATTAGAATCCTTGGCATCATTAGGTCCTTCATTCATCATAGTACCCGGAGTTACTAGTTGAATGATGCCTCGCTTCACCATGCCTTTAGCTTTTTTAGGATCTTCAAGTTGTTCACAAAGAGCTACTTTATACCCTTTTTCAACCAAAGTATTCACATAAGTATCCACAGCCATGTGCGGAACGCCAGCCATTGGAATAGGGTTCTTGGTCTTATTTGAGCGATGTGTCAAAGTTAATTCTAGAATCTGTGCCCCTTTAACCGCATCATCTTCAAACAATTCATAAAAATCTCCGACGCGATAAAAAAGAAAGGCGTCAGGATATTGCTTCTTTATTTCATAATATTGCTCCATCATAGGAGTTGTTTTCTCAGCCATTTACGTCCCTTTCCTATTTTCATCTAGAGTGAGTTACTGTTAAGTATTATACGCTATAAAGGAAGAGAAAAGAAAAACTTCGAAGCTGAACTTTTTTCAACTTCGAAGTTTTTAATATTTATTTGTTTTTTGAAATAGAGTGAGAGTGTTGCATTACAGCATTCTTTTAAGGAACTTGATTACTTCGTAATCAAGAATTGTATCTCTAAATGCTAAAGCATTAAGAGCTACAATTACATTCCCATTCCTGGTGCGCCTGCAGGGTTACCTGCTGGTTGTGCTGGCTTTGGTTCAGGAATTTCTGCAACAACAGCTTCAGTAGTAAGAAGAAGAGCAGCAATTGAAGCAGCGTTTTGTAAAGCGGTACGAGTTACCTTGGTTGGGTCGATAATACCAGCGTCAACCATGTTTTCCCACTTATCAGTAGCAGCATTATAACCAATTTCGTTTTCTTGGTGTTCAAGCTTGTCTAAGATTACTGAACCATCTTTACCAGCGTTTTCAGCAATTTGACGAACTGGTGCGCTCAAAGCTCTAAGAACAATGTTGATACCTGTTTGTTCATCAGTGGTTTCACCCTTAACTTCACGAACAGCCTTTTCAACATTTACTAAAGCTGTACCACCACCAGCAACGTAACCTTCGTCAACGGCAGCACGAGTTGAGTTCAAAGCGTCTTCAATTCTGTAACGACGTTCCTTAAGTTCAGTTTCAGTAGCAGCACCAACGTGGATAACAGCTACACCACCAGTAAGTTTTGCAAGACGTTCTTGTAACTTCTTCTTGTCGAAGTCTGAAGTTGAGTCTTCGATTTGCTTTCTGATAGTGTCAACACGTTCGTCAATAGCATCCTTTGAACCAGCACCGTCAACAATAGTAGTTGAGTCCTTGGTTACAGTGATACGACGAGCTTGACCTAATTGATCAAGCTTGGTGTCCTTAAGTTCAAGACCAAGATCTTCAGTAATAACAGTACCACCAGTTAATGCAGCGATATCTTGTAATTGTGCCTTACGACGGTCACCAAAGCCAGGAGCCTTAACAGCAACAACGTTGAAAGTACCACGAATCTTGTTCAAAACAAGAGTTGGAAGAGCTTCACCAGTTACGTCGTCAGCAATGATCAATAATGACTTACCTTGTTGAACGATTTCTTGAAGTAATGGCAAGATGTCTTGGATGTTTGAAATCTTCTTGTCAGTGATCAAGATGTAAGGATTATCAAGGTCTGCTTCCATCTTGTCGTTGTCAGTTACCATGTATTGTGATAAGTAACCACGATCAAATTGCATACCTTCAACTACTGAAAGTTCAGTATTAATACCACGTGAGTCTTCAATAGTGATAACACCATCGTGACCAACCTTTTCCATAGCGTCAGCAATCAAAGCACCGACTTCTTTAGAAGCTGATGAAACAGCAGCAACGTTAGCGATTTGGTCCTTTGATTCAACCTTGTGGCTGATCTTGTGAAGTTCATCAACAGCAGCCTTAGTAGCTTTTTCGATACCGCGACGAATGCCAACTGGGTTAGCACCAGCAGTAACGTTCTTCATACCTTCACGTACGATAGCTTGAGTTAAAACAGTAGCAGTAGTAGTACCGTCACCAGCGATGTCGTTAGTCTTTTGAGCTGCTTCAGCAACTAACTTAGCACCCATGTTTTCGTAGTGGTCTTTTAGTTCAATTGACTTAGCAATAGTAACACCATCGTTAGTGATGTCTGGGTTACCATAGCTTTGTTCCAAAACAACGTTTCTACCCTTAGGACCAATAGTAGTCTTAACAGTATCAGCTAACTTATCAACACCCTTTAAAAGTGAACGTCTTGCGTTTTCTGAGAATTTAATATCTTTTGCCATAGGTTATCTATGCTCCTTAATCTCGTATTTTAATTTCTAATAATTGCGTCAATTATTTTGCAATTGCTAAAATGTCTTTTTCGTGAAGTACTAAGTACTTTTCACCTTCGTATTCAACGTTGGTGCCAGAATATCTATCGTAGAGAACTACGTCACCTTTCTTAACTGACATAGGAATCTTTTCACCGTTTGATGCGTAAGCACCTTCACCTACGGCTACAACTTCACCTTCAGTTGGCTTCTTCTTAGCGTTAGATGCTAAAACAATACCACCAACAGTCTTTTCTTCTTCATCTTTAACTTTTACGATCACGCGATCACCGATTGGTTGTAACACGTTTAGTCCCCCTTATAATTAGTTTTCTTTTTTAAAATTTTGATATCTTTATCAGTGATTAGCACTCTTATTTCTTAAGTGCTAACTTACAAATATGATAATAACCTGTTTTATTAAAAAAAGCAAGAAAAAATTAGCACTTTTTATAAAAGAGTGCTAATTTTATTTTTATCTTATTTTTAATTAAAAACTACAGTTAGTAAACCTTCAATAATGCCAGAGGTTAATCCCATCGCATAATATTGCTTATATGCATCCCAAAAGCTATTACATTCCTCTTTATCTTTACCATCAACGAAATAATATTTACTATTTTTCTTATTTCTAATGGTTTTAGGCAAAGCATAAAAGATTGCCAAAAATGCCATCAAAACAAAAAGAATAATCGGAAAGAAATAGCCAATAATATTTTGAAAATTATATGCCATCCCTGCTGCAATTACGATTAGCAAGTAAATTACGGCAACCAGTGGATTGCAAATTAAACGTGGTGGCTTCACTTTCATGGATAATAAGATTGAAAAAAGCAGTGGCAAAATCAGAATAATTAATAAGGTCAGTGCATACACATTGTTAATATCTTTTACTTGGTTAGCAAAAGCATGATCTATCTTGCCCCAAAACATGCATAATAGACCAACTACCCAATAAACAGCGGTCATGATCCAAGTGATTTTTAGTGTTTCATTTTTCTTTTTTTTCATTCTCATCATCTCCCCTTTAATTAGCCAAAATTATAGCATGTTGTTAAGGTGTAACACTACTAATAATCAAAATTTAATCAACTCACATCTTTACTCTATTTCAGCATAAAAATCCAATTAGTTGGAATCTTTTGGTCAAATCAGCAAAAGAATTAAGTTAATTAGATTCTTGTTTTAAATAGACATACTAAAAAAGCCCGCAATTGCGAGCTTTTTTACTTGTTCGTCTCCTCTTTGCGAACTAGCTTTCGATATAATTATTTCCGCAGAAAGTTTTATGAGCGGTGGTTGTTTTACCTCCCGGAGGTGAGGTCTATGGTCAATAAACTAGAGAAGGGGTTCAACCATGTCGGTTTACGATTGCATTTCTTTGATGCTCTTGTTTGGGATGTTTGTGTTGGCTTTGCTGACCTACATCGATCATCACGACAAAAAATAAAACGCCGCTCAATTCAATAACTTTGGCAGGTTATTTGAGTAGACGTTCGTCAATCTTATAATTTTTAGCCACTGCTCTTAAAGCGGGCTGCAAAGGAGACCTTTGTGTCTCCTTTTTTCTTTACTTAAATTATAACATATTTCGTCCATTCACATATTAATTACACAAAAAGGTAAGTGTCAATGTTTTTGCGGTAGCCTTTAAACCATTAGTCTAACCTTAATTTC